>CAZGSQ010000026.1:0-38399 GCA_964528535.1 uncultured Tangfeifania sp.
AGATAGCTTCAGGTGACTGGAGTTCAGACGTGTGCTCTTCCGATCTGAGGGCACTCGCCTAAGCAAGATTACAATGATAAAAAGGTTTATATATTGAGGCCTTGTATGATTCATGGTCCTGGGAACAAGGGGAACTTAAATCTTCTGTTTAAATTGCAGCAACATGGTCTTCCATGGCCATTGGGGGCTTTTGCAAACAAACGGTCTTTCTGCTCGATCGACAATGTTTCGTTTGTCATTCAACAATTGATCGAGAATGATATTGAGCCAGGTATTTATCAATTGGCAGACGATGAGGCCTTGTCGACCAACAGCATCATCACCTTGATAGCTGAATCGCAAAATAAGCAAGCCAAAATCTGGCATCTCCCTGTTAAAATGATCCGGTCAATAGCCCGGCTGGGGGACTTTCTTCATCTCCCGCTAAACAGCGAGCGGTTGAAAAAACTAACGGTATCCTACATCGTTTCCAATCAAAAGCTGAAGAATGCGTTGGGAATAGAAAAGATGCCGGTTAGCGCAGAGGAAGGTATGAAAAAGACATTTGAATCGTTTCAGGGATAGAACACAGACCCTTCGACTGCTTCGCGCTCAGGGCAAGTGACACGGATACTACAGATGAACATTGATAAAAACAATTTAAAAATCAGTAAAGATCAGTTTAATCTGTGTCATCTGTACTGAGCCTGTCGAAGTATCAGAGTTCCATCGATACGGTGTGCAAAAGTGTTATGAATGAATTTGCTAACTTTGTAAAAAAATAGTTTTTCACAACTAAATTCAATAAACAGATGACACTACAGTTTATTCACGACATTAAAGGAAACACTACTGGTGTTTTTATTCCTATTGAAGAATGGCAAACGTTGAAAATAAAATACTCCGATCTTCAAAAAGAAGAAGCGAAAAACTTCATTGAACCCAACACCTGGCAAAAGCAAATTTTGGATGAGAGGTTATCAGATTATTACCAAAACCACAGCGATGTAGCCGACTTTAATAAAACCATCGATGATATTGAGCTATCAATTAGTTAATCGCCCAGGTGTCGAAACTGACCTTAGAGAGGCCGTTGGTTACTACAAAAATATTTCACCCGAACTTGCCCGCCAGTTTTTGTTTCGTATTCGGGAAGCTAAAGCTACCATCGCCCTTTATCCGCTTGGATTCCAGCAAAAATATAAAAACGTGAGGACCGTTTTATTAAAGCAATTTCCATATCATATTCACTACCTAATCGACGATTTGCACCAAAATATTATTATCCTGGCCATAATTCACGCATATAAAAATCCGATAGACTATTCAAACAGGTAGTTCTCACAAAAGGACGAGTGGAGAAATTGACCCACTATCTGATTTGATGTGCAGAATTATTTGTAAGCAGCTTGAATTCCATGGCGACCTCTATGTCGGACTGGGTTCTGATAAAATGATGGTCAGATTAAAGGCGTGAAATATAACTTTCGCTGTCCACTTGATATCAAAAAGCAAGGAAATTGGATAATTCATGATTTTTCATGTAACTTTGATAAAAAATATAAAAATGCAAAACATAGTAATTACACCTGTAAGCAAACAATCAGGAGTCTTTCTTAAAAAACTTTTATCAAAGCTTAACGATGTAAAGAGTATTGAAATCATTGAAGAAAAGGAAGAAGTACCTTTTGTTGTATTAACTGAAACTTCACTCGAAAAAGAATGGAGTAGCGAAGAAGATGATATTTGGGATAACTGGGCAAAAGAAAAACTGAAAATAGCTCGCTAATGAATTTTTCTAAAGGCGATATTGTTATCATTCCGGTTCCATTTACCGACAATAAAGGATATAAACTTCGTCCGGCAGTTGTTATTTCGAACGATAAGGTTCATCAAACCGGCGACATAATGATTGCTCAAATAACTTCAAAGTTGAAACAAGATAAACTTAGTATCTCTATTACCAATGATGATGTAACTGAAGGTTTACCTACAAAAAGCTATATTCGGGTACATAAGATATTTGTCCTTGAGCAAAGTTTAATCAAAGGTAAAGTATCAAGCCTTAAACTCGCTAAATATCAGGAATTAATTCAAAGGATCAACCAAATCATCGAATAGGGTGGAATCAATTGCCGCATGAAATCCAAGAACTTTTTTTGAATGAATACAGATTTATATTCTGAGGCTGTGCATGATTCAGGGGCCGGGGAATAAGGGAAATCTTAATCTTTTGTACAAGTTGCAGCAAAAGGGGCTTCCCTGGCCGCTGGGGGCTTTTGAAAACAAACGATCTTTCTGCTCGATCGACAATGTTTTGTTTGTCATTCAACAATTGATCGAGAATGATATTGAGCCCGGTATTTATCAATTGGCAGACGATGAGGCCTTGTCGACCAACAGCATCATCACCTTGATGGCTGAGTCCCAAAATAAGAAAGCAAAAATCTGGAGAATTCCGGTTACGATGATAAAGGTTATTACCCGTTTGGGGGATATTTTGCACCTGCCCTTAAACAGTGAAAGGTTAAAAAAACTGACTGAATCATATGTGGTCTCCAATCAAAAGATCAAGACTGCCTTAGGCATAGAAAAATTTCCGGTTACTGCGGCAGCTGGGTTAAGAAAAACATTGGATTCGTTTAGGAAATAGCAAATGATCGTCTACCGGTTAAGAATTAAACGAGCAATCTGAACAAAATATTGGTAAATTTGCATATGGTATACATAAAAAAAGGGGAAATATGACAATCAAGCGGAAGCCTCTTGGCAATGAAAAAGAAATTATTGAAAATAGCCTTAGGAGGAATGGTCGAAGAGCTTATGACCAGACCCTTGCCAAAGGTATTTCCGTAACAGTTTTACGCGGAAATAAAATTTGTAAGATTGAACCCAATGGCAATATTTCTGTCATCGCGAAAGTTGTTCATACAAAGTTCAAACTCACCAGGCAGGTATACAATCTAAAATGAAATAGCCATCCCGACGTGTCGGGACCAACCGGAAAAGATTATGTGGCTATTCCATGCGACCTTTAAAAGTCAAATTATAGACGCATGAATCAACCAAAACGTCTTCGAATTTTTGCTGGTCCAAATAGATCTGGCAAAAGTTCTTTGGTGTCAATCATTTCGGAAAAGCAAGTTGATCTTGGCATTTATGTTAATGCAGATAACATCAAAAAAGAACTCCAGGAAACCCGTCACCTCAATTTTGATACATTCAGCTTTTCTTTGGATTTGCCCCATCTGAAAAGAGAATTCAAAGCATCTTCACTATTTATAAGATCTAACGGGATTGAATTATCAGAGCATTTGGATGGCTTAAACAATCGACTATTTGTCTCTGATAATTACCTAATCGACGATTACTTTACAGCTTTTCTTGCATAATACCTTAGGATTCAGTTACTTTATACTTGTAATAAATTCACGATTGAAACAGTGATGTCTCACGTTTCAAAAATTGAGTTTATGAAGACTGCAAGAGAACACGGGTTTAAAATATATCTCTATTTTATCTCCCTTGAGAATTTTGAATTATTCGTTAATCGTGTGAAGGCTAGAGTAGAACTAGGCGGACATGATGTCCCTATAGAAAAAATTACGGATAGATATGAAAGAACTATGAATTTCCTATTGGATGCAATTCGGCTGGCAGACAGGTCATTTCTATTTAACAATAGCTATTCCTCTCCAAAATTATTTGCATCTGTCGAAAATGATGAAATTAAAATAGAGAATACAAGTTTTGCCCCTTTGTGGTTCCAAAAATATGTTTTGGAAAAACTACCGGCTGATGCTAATTCATAAGCTGCACTCGCTGGTGTATGCTTGTACTTACTATTAGCTCCGGATTCTTGATACGCCAATCTTTGCTATTTCTATGAATATCTCTTTAAATTTCTATGCAAAGCAATTTTAACATCGACAACTTCATATCCACTTTCATCACCAAGCGCCCTCAAAGCCTGTTGCAAGAAGATTTTCTGAAATACAACACGGAACTTAATACACGAATCACTGGAAAAAATGTATTGGTCATTGGCGGTGCCGGCACCATCGGCTCCTCCTACATCAAGGCCATCCTAAAATTCAACATCGCCAAATTGGTGGTGGTGGATACCAACGAAAACGGTTTGACTGAATTGGTGCGAGACCTGAGAAGTTCAACGGAATACATTCTCCGCTGGTGTGGAGTTGTAATCCACACCCCTTAATTTCGGATCTGTGATCCGGTATTTGCTCAAATTTTCTTGATATTTATAGAAACACAAAAAAATATTGGCAGTAGTGGTATGTTGCAAAAAATATAACTTTACGATAGAATCAAAAATATAATACAAATGAAATACCCATAAGATTATTTTCACACCAACCGAAAATGAATATCTGGGTATTCCTTGCGACCTTTAAA
Source organism: uncultured Tangfeifania sp. (assembly GCA_964528535.1). Lineage (GTDB taxonomy): Bacteria > Bacteroidota > Bacteroidia > Bacteroidales > Prolixibacteraceae > CAINVV01. Next base: position 4,396 of record CAZGSQ010000026.1, read on the forward strand.
AAACAAATTATATACGCATGAAAGCAATCAATATAGAATTAGATAAAAGTCAGTTTTTAAAGATTATCAATCAATTAGACTACAATGATAAACTTGAGCTATTTAATGAACTGAAGAAATCTTTGTTTCTAAAAAGATTCAACAAACTACTTAATTCCGCACAAACTGATGAGTTGACCATGGAAGATATAACAAATGAGGTTGAAACTATCAGGAAACAAAGATATGAAGAAGGCAAGCAGATCATTTAAAATAATTGTTGATACCAATATTTGGATTTCATTCCTGATAGGAAAAACATTAAAAAGCCTTCAAAATTATATCGACAATAAAACAGTTGTAATTATAATTTGCAAAGAGCAAATTCAAGAATTAAACTTGGTTTTCGAAAAACCAAAAATTAAGAAATATTTCACTCCAGAACTGATCGCGGAATTTTTTGAGTTGCTGGATGAATCATCAGTTGATGTTAACCTCAAAACAAAAACTGATATTTGCAGAGATTTAAAAGATAATTTCCTCATTTCATTGGCAATAGATTCAAATGCCGACTTTTTAATTACGGGCGATAACGATTTATTGGTCCTCAATAAAGTTGAAAATACAAGCATTATTAAGTTCAATGATTTTGAAAAAATGATCATCGTATAGTTCGAACAACATGCAAACCAATTTCAATCTCGACAACTTCATATCCTCCTATGTCACCAAGCGCCCTCAAAGCCTGTTGCAAGAAGATTTTCTGAAATACAACACGGAACTTAATACGCGAATCACTGGAAAAAATGTTTTGGTGATCGGTGGTGCCGGCACCATTGGTTCCTCCTATATCAAAGCCATCTTAAAATTCAATATCAAGAAGCTGGTTGTGGTCGATATCAACGAAAACGGTTTGACTGAATTGGTGCGGGATCTAAGAAGTTCAACGGAATACAATGTGCCGGAAGAATTTATCACCTACCCTGTCAATTTTGGAGATGCCGTTTTTGAGAAGATCTTCAGGCAGCATGGTCCTTTTGAAATCGTCGCCAATTTTGCGGCCCACAAACATGTGCGCAGTGAGAAAGACATCTTCTCCATCGAAGCGATGATCGAGAACAATGTGTTGCGTGCACGGAAACTGTTGGATTTGTTGCTGCAATCTCCCCCCGAACATTTCTTTTGCGTTTCGACCGACAAGGCAGCCAATCCGGTCAATATCATGGGTGCCAGCAAGAAGTTGATGGAAGAACTGATCATAGCCTACTCAGACAGGTTGCCCATTAAGACAGCCCGCTTTGCCAATGTCGCCTTCTCCAACGGAAGTCTTCCATTGGGATTCCTGGAACGATTGAACAAACTGCAGCCCTGGTCGTGCCCGTTGGGCATCCGCCGGTTCTTCGTCTCTCCCCGGGAATCGGGTGAGTTGTGTCTGATGGCGTCCATCATGGGTGCATCAGGTGATATCTTTTTTCCAAAACTGGACGAAGAGAAAGACATGATACCCTTCGACCAAATTGCCCTGGATCTCCTTCACGAACTGGGTTACACCCCCGACTACTGCCAATGCGAAGCCGAAGCCAAACAAAAAGCACAATTGCTAAAAGAATCTATATTAATTGAACCGTCATTGCGGGGAGGCACGACGAAGCAACCTGCTGCATACCCACTATATTTCTTCGGCTCCGACACCTCCGGCGAAAAATCATTTGAAGAGTTCTTTACCGAAAATGAGGTCCTGGACAACGATTCCTTTTTCAACCTTGGGGTAGTCAAAAACTCCAAAAAGAGAAGCATCGAAGAGATTGATGCCATCTTTCGCCAGCTAAACGAGCTGTTTGCCTCCAAAGAGGTTACCAAAGCCGCCATCGTAGATATCCTGAAAGCCTACCTGCCAAATTTTGAGCACATCGAGACCGGCAAGGGACTCGATTCGAAGATGTGACGGGGCATCAACCTCGGCAGATTGCTTCGCCTCCTGACGTCAGCTCGCAATGACGTGCGCGGCATTACAATAATACGAATGAGGGAAAGTAATGACTCGTGGTCAAACACAACAGATTGCTTCGCCTCCTTACGTCGGCTCGCAATGACGTGCGCAATGCGGATATAGAATGAAGGGGGGAAAGTTGGCGGCTTCGCCGCCAACTTTCCCCCCTTCATTCCCGCTCAGCAGTCGTCATTGCGAGGAGTCGGTACGACGACGAAGCAATCTGTTCGCATACCACTACCCTTGGAAGAACTGCCTGTCCCGATAGTTCATCGGGAAAGACGAAGCAATCTGTTCGCATACCACTACCCCCGAGGAGGTACTGCCTGTCCAGAAGTAAGCAGTCATGGGCTGAAAATTCAGGTATGTTTTGTTGGTATCACAAATTGTATATACATTTGTGATATAAAATTACTAAACATGAAAACACTTTCATTGAAACTCGAAGATCAGATTTTTATCGATGCTGAAGGCGTGATTGCAAAAGTCAAGAAGACGAGAAATCGTTATATCAATGAGGCTGTTGATTATTATAATCGGTATAACAAAAGGAAAATTCTTGCTGCAAAGCTTGCCAAAGAATCAAAATTAGTTCAGGATGAATCGATGTTGGTATTAGCTGAATTTGAAAGAATAAGCCATGAAGATAAAACAATTTGATATTTGGACTGCTGACTTGAATCCTCAAATAGGTACTGAGCCCGGTAAAGTCAGACCTGTTCTGATTGTTCAGACTGATTTGCTCAATTCCCTGCATCCATCCACAATTATTTGCCCGATTACCACCAACATTGTTAAAGAAAGTGATATTTTGAGGGTCCACTTAAAGAAGGGCATTTCCAATATGCAGAAGCCTTCCGACCTGATGATTGATCAAATAAGGGCAATTGATAATAAGCGATTTGTCCAGAAAATAGGCGAACTTCCGAACGATATTAGAAAAACCGTAGTTGAAAATCTAAAAATAATTCTTGATCTGGAATAGCCCCATGCCTGCTAACAAACGCCAAACGCCATGCGGGGTCAATAGGTTGCCCTAGTCTACCCTACTGGAAACACAAACCAAACTAAAACTAAAATAATTATAACCCGCCCGGCCATTGGCCTCATCCATTCATCGCCGACGAAGCAATCTGTTCGCACACCACTACCCCGTCATTGCAAGGAGTCACCCGTTAAAATGGCCAAAATGGAATGATGAAAAGGAGCAAATAACAACATTTGTTGCAGGATCACCACTCTTTTGATTCATGTAAGGCATCAGATTGCTTCACACTTCGTCCCTCGTGTTCGCAATGACGGTCGATCATTGAGGTGGTGAGTGAAGAAAGAAGGAGGCGGATCATCAGTCTTTGACAAAGGAAATATCGTTGCCCGCCTCCTTCTCTCTTCACTCACATAATCAACAGCATATCGTCATTGCGAGGAGTCGGTACGACGACGAAGCAAACTGTTCGCATACCACAACCCTTTGGAGGTACTGTCTGTCCCGATGGTTCATCGGGAACGACGAAGCAATCTGTTCGCACACCACAACCCTTTGGAGGTACTGCCTGTCCCGATAGTTCATCGGGAACGACGAAGCAAAATGTTCGCATACCAAATTTTAACCTATGGAGCGCGGTGGATCTATTTACATTTTGACCAATAAAAATAATACGGTCTTGTATACAGGGGTAACCAGCGATTTGACTAACAGATTAATTCAGCATCGAAATGGTCAGTTTGAAAATTCTTTCACGAGTCGGTACAATGTAACAAAATTGGTGTATTTTGAGGAATTTGATACTATTGTCGATGCCATCGCACGCGAAAAACAACTTAAGGCAGGTTCGCGTCAAAAAAAGATTGATTTGATAACCCGTTTAAATCCGGAATGGAAAGATCTTTCTGCACATGTTGAATAATAAAAAGATAGTTTTGGATCTTAAAGACAAGACTGTGCCAAAAATTAAATAACAAGTCAAACCATTATGTACCAACCCTTTTTCAAACGTCTCATAGATTTTATTCTCTCTTTCATCGCCTTGGCCATTCTTTCACCCATCCTGATCCCGGTTGTCATTGGGTTGTTGCTTTCCGGGGAACATTACATATTCTATTTCCAAAAACGAATCGGATACAAAAATAAACCCTTTGATATCTGGAAATTTGCGACGATGTTGAAGAATAGTCCGAATATGGTGGGAGGGTTACATACGACCAAAAGAGATCCACGATTAATGCCATTGGGCAGCTTTTTGAGAAAGACAAAAATCAATGAACTCCCTCAGCTGATCAACATTCTTAAAGGAGATATGAGCATTGTCGGTCCTCGTCCATTGGTTGATAAGACCTTTGATCCTTATTCCTCCTTTGTAAAAGCGAATATTTACAACGTAAAACCCGGATTGACCGGTATCGGATCCATCGTGTTCAGGGACGAGGAAAGATTACTTTCGGCAAGTCAACTGGCACCAGCTGAATTTTATGCTACCCATATTTCGCCCTACAAAGGTGAACTGGAACTCTGGTACCAAAAGCACCTCTCTTTCTCCACAGACTTTTTGCTTATTTTCCTGACAGCCTGGGTCATTCTATTCCCCAAGAGTGATTTGGTCTACTCGGTCTTTAAAGATTTACCCCAAAGGCCCGCAGAACTATTGTAAGCATATCCCTGATACATTCGTAGAGACGTTGCATGCAACATCTCTTCAGGCTCATCCCGGCAACATTCCCAATCACGGAATTCACCAGCTACTACATGTATTTCACCGCCCTACGACTGGATGGAAGCAATACCAAAATTACATTCAAGGAATCCGGGAAAACAAAAAAAAACTTCAATCCTTATCAATTCATGATTTTTCTCTTCTTCGTTCATCCGTAATTCAATATCATTTCTTTTTCTCAATTATTTTCCGTAACTTACAGTAAATCTCTAATTCTTAAAGTTATGACAAATTTTATTGAGAAAGGTCATGCAAAGAATGTAGCAAACCTTGGTACCTTGATCACATTCGCTACCGGCTTTGGAACCGGTTACAATCCTTCCAAAAAATCCATCACCCTGGCCGCACTCACCACCCTGAAGGAGGAGGCTCAAAAGAATCTGGCGGAAGTCAATACGAGCTTCAACAACTGGAGTGTCGCCGTTGAGGCCCAGCATTCCCAATTTCTAAAATTAAACGGACGACTTACGCGCATCATCAATGCTGCCGCTGCAGGCGATGTATCTCCTTCGGTGCTCAACAGTGCCATGTCTCTTAACAAAAAACTGAGAGGCGTCAAATTACACAATACGCCTGCTCCAGTTCTTGCAGAGGGAGCCGAAGCTTCGGGAGAGCCTGTCAAAACCTACTCCACCTCCCGAATGAGCCAGGATACCCGCATCGAGAATTTTGAAAAACTTGTTCAGTTGCTTACCGAACAACCGGGGTACAATCCAAATGAAACGGACCTGCATTTGCCAGCCCTGCAATCCCTCCTCGCAGATTTCAAAAACAAAAATGAAGTCGTCAAAACAACCCAGATGCTCCTGGCAAATGCCCGAATCCAACGTAACAAAATCTTTTACAACAAAGAGACCGGTTTGGTCAAAGTAGCCGGAGATGTTAAGAAGTACATCAAGTCGGTTTACGGCGCCACCTCACCCGAATTCAAAAATGTGTGCAGAACAACCTTCGCAAGCCATAAAGATTAACCCAAACTTGACTTGCCCCCGGGAAAATTGCAAATGCTTAACCAGAGAGGTGCTGATCAGTCATTTTCACCTTTCTTCGCAAGATCAATAATTTAATATTCAAATGGTGCAGTTACCAAGCTGCACCATTTTGATTACAACGAATGGTCCGATTTTCAGACCGCGAATTACATATTAAAATTAAACCACAACTTTTAAAATATTTGCTGCCATTTTACCATGACTTGCTCGTGCATTTATAGAATGTCCTTGCGCGGTTACAAACCAACACATGGTAATTGTAGTTCGCGCCTGTGCAACTATGAATTATTCCTTGGAGAGAATGGAATAACCTTTTGCGATTAGATACTCCCCTTTGGTGCCAATAGAATAACCTAATTCAGTTTTAAACTAACCCTTGGTGAGGATGGAATAACCTTTGGTATTTATATTCTTTTGCTTAGCAATGATGGAATAACCTTTGGCAATTTTGAACTAATCTTTTGTGGTTATCGAATAGCCTTCTTCCATCACTTCGATTACCAATGAAGCAACTTTACAGTGGATTGAACAGCATCTTTGGTTCATCAATTTGTCCCCAAGAGACAAAAGTTATGACGTCTTGTCAGACACGAAAATTAACACGATTGGTGCCAACCAGCTTGCCGGAGCAGCAGATAATTTGTGGAAATCCATTGAAGACAAAGATCTATCAATGTTTGGCACCTGCTTCAGAAAATCCTTTGAAGCACAAATCGCCATGTTCCCGCACATGGTCACTGACAAAATCTCGCAGACAATCAAAAGCTACCAAAGAGATGCCTTAGGTTGGAAAATTTCCGGCGCAGGTGGTGGTGGATACCTGGTGCTTGTCTCTGAAAAACCGGTAGAAAATGCCATGCAGATTCGTATAAGGCGGGGATGAAGTAAAATCAAATTAGTTGTGATTGTTCACAGTCATTCAAAAGATTAGCCAAATAGCGCATGGTATACATCCGTCATTCGCAATTTCATTCTGTTTTCCCTTCGATAGATTTATGAGAAAAAAGAAACCCTTTCCGGATTGTCGCGTAGAAAGAGTTAAATTCTGTTAAAGAGAAAACAGGTCATCTAAAAAATTATTGAAAAAATAAAACGACTACAAAAAGATTTTTTAAAAATTTATTACCTTCGTCTAACGGCTAAAGTGAGAAAATATTTTATCGCATTTTATTTTTTTGTACCGAATCTACCTAATATCTGCTAAGTATGCGTGAGTTAATATATGTGATTGCCAGTTGTTTGGTCGCACTCGTGATCTCCGCACGTACCATACCTACTGTGATCAACGTATCGCGGCAATTAAAACTCTTTGCAGTGCCAAACGGGAGGTCTTCGACACTCTACAACATCCCAACCCTTGGTGGAATAGCCATTTTTATCGGATTCATCATGGGACTGACCCTCGCATCCGATGGGTACACCATCCCCGGATTGCTTTATGTAATTTCCGGAGTCATTATCATGTTTTTCGTCGGACTAAAAGACGACATCCTTACCCTGAGCGCCTCAAAAAAATTAGCGGCCCAGATTGGTGTCGCCGCCATTCTGATCTTCCTTGGCAACTTCAGATTTACCAATCTCCACGGCTTCCTGGGAATCGGAACCATCTCCCTGTTTCCAAGCGCCCTCCTCACCATGTTTGTCTACATCGTTTTCATCAACGCCTTTAACCTCATTGACGGTATCGACGGGCTTGCCGCCGGACTTAGCATCTTTGCCGCAACTGTCTTCGGAGTCTGGTTCTTCCTGACCGGCCATTTCGAGTTCTCCATCGTCTCCTTTTCATTGGTAGGCGCTCTTGCCGGATTCTTTGTGTACAATGTGTATGGCAAACGAAACAAAATATTCATGGGCGATACCGGATCGCTGGTCCTTGGGACCATCATGGCCGTCATCGTGATTGAGTTCAACGAATTCAACATCGATCAATCAGCTCCCTATGCCATCGTCTCCACACCTGCAGTCTCCTTCGGGATCCTCATCTACCCTTTGCTGGATTTGATTCGCGTCTTCTCAATAAGGATCGTTCAGGGAAAATCGCCCTTCAGCGCCGACAAAAATCATACCCACCACAGACTCCTCGCCCTGAACATGAGTCACCAACAAGCTACTTACCTGATCCTGGTGGTCAATGCGCTCTTTACCCTCACAGTCTTTAACCTGCAGACGATGGGTATATATCTGGTGATGGCTTTCAACGTGATCGCCGGAAGCATTTTATTGTTGCTGCCTTCTTACTTGCTGAGCAGAAAAAATACCATCTCAGCCGATGACCCTTTCCAGAAAATTATCCTTTTTGGGAATGATCTTCCAACAGAAAAGAAAGTAAAACAATCGGCCTTTCGCACCGTCCCATCTCCCAACACCAAGAACCTAAGAGAGAAACTTCAACACATCGGCTTCTGGTGAACCAAACAAATGCCCTCATCACTCATATCTCATCACTCATATCTCATCACTCATATCTCATCACTCATATCTCATATCTCATAACTTATAACTCTTAACTCTTAACTCTTAACTCTTAACTCTTAACTCTTAACTCTTAACTCCCATCATCAAATTCCTCTTCTCCTTCCCCACCTGGCTGCGGGTACTGCTAAGCCTTGTGTACCTTGGTATAGTCGCCCTGCTATCGCTGCTGCCTTCGAAAGATGTTCCCGACATCCAGATATTTAATGGGTTCGATAAACTCGTTCACTGCTGCATGTATTTCGGCCTCACCATCCTCGCCAGTTGGACCTTTCACGCCGAAGACAAGCTGATTCGGGTATTCTATTTCGTACTCTTTTCTGCCTCCTGGGGACTGCTGATGGAAATTTCCCAACTCGAAATGAAAGCTGGCCGAGCCTTCGAATGGTACGACGAACTCGCCAATGCTGTAGGTGCTTTGCTCGGCGCTGCACTCTACGCATGGATCACCTTTCGCACAAGAAAGCGTGAATTGCAAGACTAAGACGAAAGGGATAACTGGGACGAAAAGGACGACTTGTATTTGACCACGATGCCCATCCCCCAGAAATCCAGCCACAGCGCGGCGGCATGTTGGTAGCCCCGGTTGAAACCCGGGATGGGGAATGTCAATCTTTGCCCCGTCTGCGAACAAATATTTCAAATGAAGAAGACCGTTACTTCAGACGGAACGCCCAAACACTTAAAAATGCAAATAATCGTATTTTTAGACTTTCTTTGCACCACACATCTCAAACATTCCAAAACAATATTCTTATGTCTGTTCAAAATATCCGCATCGGCGACCGTGTTCGCTTCATGAATGAGGTTGGCGGCGGCCGCGTCACAGCTATCCTGGGCAAAGAGATGGTCAGCGTCGAGACCAAAGACGGCTTCGAGATCCCTACCTACATCAAAAACCTCGTCGTCATCCCTCCCGATCCCCCAGCCCCCTCGTCCAACTCCTCCTTTCGTCCCCACCTCCCCTCGTCCCATTCATCCCAGGCCTCTCCTCCTCCCCTCATCCCCTCCTCTACAGAACGATATCCTGAGGTAAAGGCAAACGGCTTCAAGGAAACCAACCAGCACAAGGGCAACGACTTCCCCGAATTCATCTTCGCGGCACTCCCCGATAACCCGGGAAATCCGCCGGAAGGCAAAATCCTTCTTTACCTGGTTAACGATTGCAATTTCACCCTCATCTACCATTTTGCCACAAAATTATCGGATCAATATACAACCGTGGATGCCGGTATGCTCGAACCTAATACCAAGGTTGAATTGGAACAGATACGGCCCAAGGCAATGGGAGAATTGCCTGAATATTGTTTTCAGCTACTCTGCTTCAGGAAGAATTCTTCACAGCTTGAAGAACCACTGCAAAAGGAGATCAAAATCTCTCCGGTGAAATTCTTCAAGGCCTCTTCCTTCGTCAAAAACAACTATTTCACCACCCCTGCACTACTGATAAAACTAACGGATCACCCGCTCAAGGCAGAACTCGACAAGCTATCAGACAGGGATTTTCAGCAAATCACCCTGACCAAAGATCCCCAAAAGAAATCTCAGACCGAATTGCCGAAACCTGACCTGGTCGAGATCGATCTGCACATTGGTCAGCTGGTAGATGATTTCCGTGGCCTCTCCAATGCCGACATGCTCAAACTTCAGCTCGAAACTTTCCGCAAGGAGATGGAAAACGCCATCGCTACAGGTGTAAAAAAGATCATCTTCATCCATGGGGTTGGCGATGGGGTACTCAAAAACGAACTCCGCCGCGAACTACAACGCAAATATGCCCGCTTCCCTTACCAGGATGCCTCCTTCAGGGAGTACGGCTTCGGAGCCACCATGGCGGTACTTAAGAAATGATGGAGGAAGAATGGTGAATGATGAATATTTCATAACTCATATCTCATATCTCATAACTCATATCTCATATCTCATAACTCATATCTCATATCTCATATCTTTTATCTTCTATCTTCCAACTCCCCCAACCGCTCCATGGCTTTCAGCACATTTTCTCTCTCCGCAAATGCAGAAAAACGGAAATAGCCTTCGCCGGATGGTCCGAAACCTGACCCCGGTGTTCCCACAACATTCGCATCGTTGAGCAGGATGTCAAAAAACTCCCAGGAGGTAACTCCATCCTTGGTTTTCACCCAGACATAGGGAGCATTCACACCGCCAAAAACCAGGTAACCCAGCTTGATAAGACTCTCCCGCATGATTCGGGCATTCTCGAGGTAATAGGCTACGACGGCTTTCACCTCCCTGGCGCCCTCTTCAGAGTAGATTGCTGCCGCTGCCCTCTGCACTGGATAGGAGACCCCATTGAATTTGGTGGTATGCCTGCGCATCCACAATGGCTTCACGGCATGTGGCGCTCCGGTGGAATCATAGGCCACCAACTCTTCCGGGATGACAGTGAAAGCACAGCGTGTTCCGGTAAATCCCGCCGTCTTGGAAAAACTTCTGAATTCAATGGCTATCTTTTTTGCACCCTCGATCTCGTAAATGGAATGTGGGATGGAAGGATCAGTTATAAATGCCTCGTAAGCCGCATCATACAAAATTATACACCTGTTTTTCAGGGCATAGTCCACCCATTTTTGCAACACCTCCCTCGAGGCCACTGTCCCGGTAGGATTGTTTGGGAAACATAGAAAAATAAGATCCGGACGCACAGCTGGCAATTCCGGCAAAAATCCATTGGCTTCGTGGCAGGGCATGTAAATGATGCCATCAAAATAGCCATTCGTCTGACAAATGCCGGTCTTACCCGACATCACGGTAGTGTCGGCGTACACTGGATAAACCGGATCGCAAATTGCAATTTTGTTGTCACTCCCAAAAACTTCCTGTATATTTCCGGTGTCACATTTCGATCCATCAGAAACAAAGATCTCGTCAGGACTCATTTCAACACCGCGCGAATTGTAATCGTTGGTGGCAATTGCCTGCCTCAGAAATTCGTAACCCTGCTCGGGACCGTATCCTTTGAAAGTTCCGGGAGAGGCCATCTCCTCAACACCTTCATGAAAAGCCTTGATGACGGAAGGTGTCAACGGCATCGTTACATCCCCGATCCCCATCCGGATGATCTCCTTTCCCGGATTTGCAAGGGCAAATTCCCTCACACGACGACCAATTTCGGGAAAAAGGTATCCCGCTTTCAGCTTCAGGTAATTTTCGTTTATTTTTGCCATTTGAATTGAACTTTCAAGGAAAACAATGTTTGAGAGACAAAGATACAAAATAAATATTTGGGTACTTTTACCCCAAACCTTAGAACAGGCAACCCATGGAAACGAATTTTTTTGTCAAATCACACGGACTTGGAAATGAGTACATTGTATTCGATATGGATGCTATTGATTTTGATCTGACCACAGGGCGGATCATCCAGTTGTGCAACATCCATTACGGCATAGGCTCTGATGGAATATTGCTGAAAGTTCCTGCCGGGAAAGCCGATTTCGGACTTAAAATCCTTAATCCGGATGGTTCTGAGGCCGAAAAGAGTGGAAACGGATTGAGAATATTTGCCAAATTCCTGTACGATTACGGATACACTGACCAGCTCCAATTTACGATTGATACGCTGGGAGGATTGGTCACTGCACACATTCTTGAATGCGTGAAAGGAAAAGCCTTCATGATCAGGGTCGACATAGGCAGGGCCAATTTCAGATCTCTTGAAATTCCTGTCACCTTCCCGAAAGCGGAGTGCTTTGGGGAACCCATTGCGATTGACGGAGAAATTTTGAACGTACACTGTGTCTCTGTCGGCAATCCACATTGTGTAGTTCTGAGGGAAAAACTGGATGAGACAGAAATAAGGAGGCTTGGACCTTTGATCGAAAATCATCCCATGTTTCCCAACAGGATCAATGTTCAATTTGTTAAGGTAGTCTCAAGAGAGCTGGTAGATGCCCTGATTTGGGAAAGAGGCGCCGGCTTTACCCAGGCTTCGGGCAGCTCATCAAGTGCAATTGGGGCAGTGCTGGTTAAAAAGGGATTGATCGATAGGAAGATAAGTGTTAGGATGCCAGGCGGAACACTTCAGATTGAAGTCGATGAGTCCTGGAATATTTGTCTCACTGGAGAGGTAAGGGAAATAGCTTCCGGGAAATTGAGCAGGGAGCTGTTCGCCTGACCAGATGCCCGGTTAACAATTAATTTTCAATTTGTTCTTTTTTAGAATAAATTTAAATAGCACTATTCTGCCATTTTTTGTAAATTTGCAGACTGAAAAAATTTTAGGATGAACGAGAAAACTTTACCATTTTCCAAAGCGGAATTAGAAGCCATTGTCACTAAATTTCCAACACCTTTTCATATATACGACGAGAAAGGAATGCGTGGTTTTGCCAAAAAATTTGTACAGGCATTCTCCTGGAATCCTGGCTTTAAGGAGTATTATGCCATCAAATCGGCACCGAATCCTTTCCTTATGAAAATTTTGCGGGAGGAGGGTTTTGGCATCGACTGCAGTTCGATGGCCGAATTGGTTCTGGCAGAGAAAGTTGGCATGCGTGGTGAAGAGATCATGTTCACTTCAAATGATACACCCGCTTACGAATACAAAAAAGCCATCGAATTGGGTGCCATCATCAATCTGGACGACTTTGGACACATCAAATACCTCGAAGAGCAAGTCGGGTTACCCGAACTGGTATGTTTCAGGTACAATCCGGGAGCACTCAAAGAGGGGAATGCCATCATTGGACACCCCGAGGAGGCCAAATATGGCTTTACACGGGAACAACTGTTCGAAGGATACAAGATCCTCCGCGACAAAGGCGTGAAGCGCTTCGGCATCCATACCATGGTCGCTTCCAACGAATTGAACCCCGACTATTTCGTCGAAACTGCCCAGATCCTCTTCGAATTGATCGTAGAACTCTACCATTCGTTGGGCATTCGTTTCGAATTTGCCAACCTGGGTGGCGGCATTGGCATCCCTTACAAGCCAGAACAACAGGCCGTTGATCTGGATAGGATGAGCAAAGGAATCCTCGAAAGTTACAACCAATTCATTGTTTCAAACAACCTCGATCCGCTTAAGATCTACTTCGAATCGGGCAGGGCCATCACAGGACCGTTCGGATTTCTGGTAGCCAGGGTATTGCACATCAAAAACACTTACAAGAAATATGCCGGGTTGGATGCCTCCATGGCCAACCTCATGCGGCCTGCACTCTACGGGTCTTACCACCATATTTCAGTACTCGGTTCGGAGGAGAACCCATCCAAATTCATGTACGATGTCACAGGTTCCCTCTGCGAAAACAACGACAAGTTTGCCATCAACCGTATACTTCCCAAAATGATGCCTGGCGACCTGGTGGTCTTGCATGATACCGGTGCACATGGTCATGCCATGGGGTTCAACTACAATGGGAAGTTGCGCTCTGCCGAGCTACTCCTCCGTGAAAACGGCGAGGTGGTAGAAATTCGGAGAGCCGAAACACTCGACGACTATTTCGCTACCCTTGACTTCGACCAACTCCCCTCATTCCCCGCCCAATCTCCCACCTCCTAACTCTTATCTCCTAACTCTTACCTTATAACTCATAACTCATAACTCATAACTCCTTTGAAAGTCTGCGGCTTCAGTTTTGTTAAGAATGGGGTAAAATTTGATTACCCTGTTGTCGAGGCAATCACCTCTGTTCTTCCGCTTTGCGATCATTTCGTAGTTGCCGTAGGCGACAGCAACGATGGCACCCGTGAACTGATTCAATCCATAGGATCAGAGAAGATTCAGATCATAGACACCGTTTGGGATCCTGCGCTAAAAGAACGGGGTCGGGTGTTGGCTTCCGAAACCAACAAGGCCTTCGATGCCATCCCGGTAGGTTACGATTGGTGTTTCTACATCCAGGGGGATGAAGTAATTCATGAGAAATACCTGCCTGCAATCAGATTGGCGATGGAAGAAAATCTGGACAACAAGTCAGTTCATGGTTTGATCTTCAACTATTGTCATTTTTACGGAACTTATGATTATGTGGCAGATTCCAGAAGGTGGTACCGGAGTGAAATTCGTATCGTTCGCAACGACAAAAGGATACGGTCTTGGAACGATGCCCAGGGATTCAGATGGGAGGATGCCAGAAAGTTGAACGGGAAATTTGTAGCTGCTTCCGTTTACCATTACGGGTGGGTAAGACAACCCAAAAAGATGAAGGACAAACTGGAAGGTAGCAAGCAATATTGGGCGACAGACTCGAAACACATCAAAACAATCGACCAGCCCTCTGCCGAATACGATTACTCAGAATCCATCGACAGCCTGGTACGTTTCAAAGAGACCCATCCTGCGGTAATGCAACAACGACTGACGCAGCTTGACTGGCATCCGGAGCTCTCCGAGAAAAAGAAGAAACTAACTGGAAGATACTTTTTTTTGTACTGGTTCGAGAAATTTTTTCATTACCGGCCATTCGAGAACAAGCATTTTATCGAAATCAGACGGTAGTTTTGAAGCGCCACTGCAATGTACAGGTTTATTCAGGGTCGCAGGATCTGAATCTCACCGCCAATCCCAAGTTTGATGATGGAGGAGGGTGTGGCCTGTTCCCGCTCCTCCTGTCGGTATTGTACGACATAATCTGATGCAGATTTGATCTCTTCCTCTATTTCATCGAAACACTGTGGAGTTGACCGTCCCGATAGGTTGGCAGAGGTGGAGACAATAGGCTTCCTGAATCGCTGGATCAGATGTTCTGTAAAGCGTTCTGTCGTTACCCTTATCCCGATCGATCCATCCGAAGCTATCAAATTGGATGCCAGATTTTTGGCTCCAGGATAAACAATGGTCAAAGGCTTGTCAGTTACCTCAATCAATTGCCAGGCAATCTCCGGAACCTCCTTCAGGTAGGAATGGAGCATGTTCGGATTTTCTATCAACACCAGCATGCTCTTAACGTCTTCCCGCTGTTTGATCTCATACAGCCGTTTCACAGCAGCCGGATTGGTGGCATCGCAGCCCAAACCCCATACAGTATCTGTCGGATACAAGATGACACCTCCCTGGCGAAGTACCTCCAATGCGCTTTTTAAGTCTTCCTTTTCAAACATACTTTCCATTTTATGCTCCAAGAGGGAACAGCCACTTGGCTCTGTCACTCCAGATACAATTCTATCAGCCCCTCCGGGCAGTCGAGGTGAAGTTCACGACCCTCTTCATCATAAGTTGTTATCAGCTCTTCAGACATGGGGATCAATATTTCATGGCCCAGGTACGGAACAGTCAGGACAACATTTCCCGAGAAATTATCTACCCTAATTACAGGACCTAGTTCTCCCCGCTCTAAGTCAAACACAGTTGCTCCCAAAAGTGAACTGAATTCAGTCTCCTCCCCAGGTGCTTGTTCATCATCCTTGTGAAGGTAAATTTTACATCCGCAGAAATTCCTAACCTTCACTGCAGAATCGAGATCATCAAACGCTACACAGAGTGAAGTAGACGAGCGAAAGCGGATTCCATCTTCCCTGACAAAAAAAGGTACCAGTCCGCCCTCAACCTCCACCATCAGATAGGAAGCCGATTCAAGGAGATCTTCCAACCCCTCCTCGACTTCAACCACCATCTCTCCGGCCAATCCATGGGGTTTCAGAATGGTTCCTATGGCAAAATAGTCTTCTATTTGAATGGCTTGCATCTGTTGATTCTTCATTTTTCACAAAAATAGCAAATAAAAAAGCGATGGAAAGGTTCCATCGCTTTTATTCTTTTTTCGGGGAAGCCCGAATTGTTGTTGACTATGCTTCAGTTGTCTCTTCAGCAGCTTCAGCCTGAACCTCAGGAGCAGCTTCTTCTTCGACAGCTACAGGTGCAGGAGCAGGCAATTTGGCGGCAGCGGCAGCAGCATTGCGCTTGGCAATCTCGGCCAGACGGGCTTCATTCACCTTCGTTTCAGCCTTCAACCTGGCTTTTTTGTCTTCCAATTGTGTGCTAGTCAGCTTGTCTTTGGAAGCCTGAACCTTGGTGTTTTTTTCATTCATCCAGGCTTCAAATTTTACTTCTGCTTCTGCTTCACTGAAAGCGCCTTTCCTGGCACCTTCCAGAAGATGTTTTTTCATCATGACCCCCTGCTGAGAGAGGATGGAACGGGTGGTATCTGTAGGCTGAGCTCCATTGAAAAGCCAGGAAATGGCTTTGTCAAAGTCAAGATCGATGGTGGCAGGATTAGTGTTTGGATTGTAAGAACCGATCCTTTCAATAAACCTGCCATCTCGTGGCGCCCTGCTGTTTGCTACCACAATGTGGTAGTAGGCATGTTGTTTGCGGCCATGCCTAGCCAAACGAATCTTTACTGACATACAGTTTTGCTTAAATATGTTTATTAATAAAACGAGGGGCAAAGGTACAATATTTCTTTGGAATAAAAATTGTAGATTTGCTAATTATTTCTGAGTCAGGATAATTTTGTAGGGAAAATACGCAACTAAAACGGTTCGTCATCCGTCTAACGATAGTAGAACTGCAATTTTATTGCGAAGGCATTTCTGGAAAAGTAAAATTCATTGTTCTGATTCAACCTTATAATTTACCAATGATCTTGACGTATGAGAAATAAAATAATCAAATTCGTCGTGTTGGGCACAGTCTTGGTGCTGACATTGTCTGCCTGTAACAAAACTGTGGTTGACAAAGAGGTTTATATCGACTCCTATATCAACTCAATATTCAATACAACAGATACCGTTGAGAGCAAACGTACTCCTGTTTACGCTGTCATGCATACTGCTTACAGTTACTCTAAACTAACAAGCATCAATGTGGTAGGAAGTCTGGGTAAGACCATTCAATTGAATAATTTTTCCGGAACAGGTTTTTCATTCTTTACACCTGTCGATTCTGCCACCTATAAACCAGCGGTTCCTCCGGCAGAAACCTATACCTACAACGTTTTGTATGACACAGGTGAAACGGTCACCAAAGTGGATGCTACAGTGGCCAAAGCTCTGATGCCTGCCCGAAAACTGATGGCCACCAAGACATCCACAGACATCGTTTTATCCTGGAAAGCCGTTGCCAATGCCGAAGCCTACAAGATCCGTATCCTCAGTCAGGATGGCACGACGCTGGAAAATAAGCTAATCTATGAGTCTGATTTTCTCACACCAAAAGATGCGACTTCCGATTTGTCAATTCCTTTCTCCCTGGTAAGTTTCTCCCAATATTTGAACAACAATATCACTTTTGAGGTCTCGGCCTTTGCGTTCGAACTGAATCAGGATACCTTCCATGCGGTTAGCGCAACCACCATCAAAAGATATTTTGGCATCTGATTTTGTCAATTATTTGTGCATTATTATTTCACCTATCCACATCGATCGAACATAGCTTTTGTTATCTTTCCAACGCGCGGCTACTCACTTTCGCATGGTTGTAATTTTAACATTGTCAATAGTTTCGGCTCATGATCCCTTTCACCCATCTGCATGTTCACAGCCAATATTCGATATTGGACGGTGCCGCGAGTGTCGCAGGCCTGGTTTCAAAAGCAAAGAGCGATGGCATGAGTGCACTGGCACTTACTGACCATGGCAACATGTTTGGTATCAAAGATTTTCACGACACCTGCAAGAAAAATGACATCAAACCCATCCTTGGTGTAGAGACCTATGTCGCCAGCCGCGGGATCAAGTTTAAGGACAAACACGAGAAAGAAGATCGCTCTGGAGATCACCTCATTCTGTTGGCCAAAAACCTGAAAGGCTACCGCAATCTGCTCAAACTGGTGACCATCGCCAATACCGAAGGCATGTATTACAAGCCCCGCATCGACAAAGATCTTCTGAAAAAATACAGCGAAGGGCTCATCGTTTCAACTGCTTGCCTGGGAGGTGAAGTTCCGCAACTCATCATGAAAGGAGATGTTGCAGGAGTAAATGAAACCATCCTCTGGTACAAATCAGTTTTCGGAGAAGATTTTTACCTCGAAGCCCAGCGCCATCCTGCGGCAGATCCCGAACAACGAAGAGAGGTGTACGACAACCAGATGAGTGTAAACAAAGAGTTGCTAAAATATGCCATTCAACACCAGGTCAAACTGATTGCCACCAACGACGTCCATTTTGTGAACCAGGAAGATGCAGATGCCCATGACCTGCTCATTTGCCTCAATACGGGAAAAGACCTGGATGACCCTTCCCGCATGAAATATACCAAGGAGGAGTGGTTGAAGAGTACCGAAGAGATGAACCTCCTCTTCGCCGATATGCCCGAGGTGCTCACAAATACACAGGAGATCGTCGATAAAGTGGAGTTTTATGAACTCAATGCCAAACCCATCATGCCTGAATTTCCCATCCCTGTAAGTTTTGGGACTTCAGAGGAATACAGGAATAAGTACTCGGAAGAACAACTTCAGGAGGAGTTTGGAAAGGATTTTGAGCGCATGGGTGGATACGAAAATACCCTCCGCGTGAAGTTTGAATCGGATTACCTGCAGTCGTTGGTTGAGATAGGCGCCATCAGACGATATGGCGAAAATAAGAGCCTCGAAATTACCGAAAGAATCAATTTCGAACTGCACGTCATCAAGACAATGGGCTTTCCAGGTTACTTCCTGATTGTCCAGGATTTCATCAATGCCGCCAGGCAAATGGGCGTGATCGTTGGCCCTGGTCGCGGATCGGCCGCAGGCTCAGTAGTAGCCTATACCACAGGCATTACCAATGTGGATCCGCTCAAATACGAGCTCCTTTTTGAACGTTTCCTCAACCCCGACCGGATCTCCATGCCCGATATAGACATCGATTTTGACGACGATGGCCGCCAACTTGTACTCGATTGGGTAAAAGAGAAGTACGGGCGCGACAGGGTCGCCCACATCTGCACTTTTGGTACCATGGCTGCTAAAATGGCGATCCGCGACGTTGGCAGGGTACTGCGTATCCCATTGCCCGAAACAGATAGAATTGCAAAACTGGTGCCGGATACGCTTTCTGATTCCTCCAAAATTACCCTTAAAAAAGCTTATGCCGCCAACCCACTTCTGGAACGGGAAAGAAATTCAATCAATCCAATGGTGGTCCAGATGCTCAAGTTTGCGGAGACGCTCGAAGGTTGTGTGAGACAATTCGGGGTGCATGCCTGCGGGGTAATTATCGGTCGTGATCCTTTGGACATGCACATCCCGCTAATGCCCACCAAAGATGAGGATTTGCTGACCACCCAATACGATGGCCATTTTGTTGAGTCAATCGGTTTGATGAAGATGGATTTTCTGGGATTGAAAACCTTGTCCATCATCAAGGAGTGTCTCGAAAACATCCGTCTCTCTAAAAAAATTGACATTGACATCGACAAGCTCCCCATGGATGATCCCAAAACGCTGGAGCTCTTCAGCTCTGCCGAAACGACTGCCATTTTTCAGTTCGAATCAGCAGGCATGAAAAAATGGCTGAAACAGCTGCAATCAAACTGTTTTGAAGACCTGGTAGCCATGAATGCCTTGTACAGGCCTGGACCAATGGAGTACATTCCAGCCTACATCAACCGCAAACATGGCAGGGAGGATGTCGTTTACGACCACCCCATGATGGAGACCTATCTAAAAGACACCTATGGCATTACAGTGTATCAGGAACAGGTGATGCTTCAAGCCAGGGCCCTGGCCAATTTTACCAGGGGGGAATCGGATTCCCTTCGCAAAGCCATGGGCAAGAAGGACCGCAAGATGATGGACGAACTGAAATTGAAATTTAAAGAAGGTTGCAAAAAAAACAGTCAATTTGTCGAAGGATGTAAGTTGCTTGGGAAAGCTCCTGAAACACTCACCGAGAAAATATGGAAAGACTGGGAATCTTTTGCCTCTTATGCCTTCAACAAATCTCACTCCGTTTGCTATGCCTACATCGCTTACCAGACAGGATACCTGAAAGCCCATTATCCATCAGAATTTATGGCGGCTGTATTAAGCTGTAACCTCTCCAATTCAGACAAGATTTCTCTTTTTATGGATGAGTGTAACCACATGGATATGAAGGTTATGGGACCAGACATCAACGAGTCGAGGGCCTCCTTTTTCGTCAACAGGAGCGGTGCACTCAGGTTCGGGCTGACTGCGATAAAGGGAGTGGGCTCAGGTGCTGTGGCCGATATCCTCAAAGAACGTGACCTAAACGGTGAATTTAGAAGCATCTTCGATGTGGTAGAACGTGTTAACCTACAGTCTACCAACAAAAAAAATCTGGAGGCCCTGGCGATGGCTGGCGCCTTCGACAGTTTTCAAACAATGAACAGGGCCCAATTTTTTGCTGATTCAGGAGATGGGACTTCTTTCATAGAGTCGCTTATCAGATATGGGAACAAGATTCAGAGCGAAAAATCAGGTTCCATGGCCAATCTTTTTGGCGATATCCAGCCTATCTCCATCAAACTGCCATCCATCCCAAACGTCCCTGAGTGGCCCGGCATAGTTGCACTCGAAAAAGAGAAGAACCTGATTGGAATTTATCTTTCAGCGCATCCGCTGGATGATTACAAGATGGAAATCAATAGTTTCTGTACCAAAGGGGTGACACTTTCTGATCTGAGTGCCGACTTGCAGTCTTTCAAAAATAGGGAGCTGAGCCTCGCGGGCATTGTCACTGAGGCACAAGAAGGAATTTCAAAAAGTGGCAAAAATTTTGCCAGCCTCACACTCACAGATTACAATGGCTCGTTGAAAATGATGCTATTCGGCAACGATTATGTCTCCTTTAGCAAATTTTGCAGGAAGGGACTCTACCTGCTTGTGAAGGGCCGCGTTGCAGAACGTTGGAACGCAGGTTCCGAAGTGGAATTTAAACCATCAAGAATAGAGTTGCTTGATGAGTTGGCGGCGCGAGCCGAAAACCTTACCATTGAAATTCCCGTCGATCAGATTGCTGAAGAAACACTTACTGAACTTGAACAAGTTTTAATGAACAATCAGGGAAAAACTGAATTGCGATTCCTGTTGATGGATCTTGATAATGAGATGCGTATCCAAATGTTCTCCAGAACCCGAAGTGTAAATCTTACAGCGGAGCTGAAGAGCTATTTACAAAAACATCATTTTATAAATTTTAGTATAAATTAATTTTGTAATTTTATGGCCTATTGGAGCCGAAACAATATTTAAATAAAAATATACAACATGACCATAGAAGTTACTGATGCTAATTTTGAGGAGATTGTACTGCAGTCTGACAAACCGGTTTTGGTTGATTTTTGGGCAGAATGGTGTGGCCCTTGCCGCATGATTGGTCCACTGGTGAAGGAACTTGCCGATGATTACAAAGATCGTGCAGTCATTACCAAAATGGATGTCGACTCCAATCCGGGTACTGCAGCCAGGTTCGGAATCCGCAACATCCCTACCATCCTTTTCTTTAAAGGTGGAGACATTGCCGACAAGCAAGTGGGAGCGGTTCCAAAAACCATTCTTGCTGCCAAAATTGATGCCCTTCTTTAAACAGATTAGCGCAACATCGTTTGGATACAAGCCCCGAAATTTTCGAGGCTTTTTTTTTTACTCCTTGTGAAAAAGTACTTCTGACGAAATCTCCGCTTTTGCAGATTGTGGCCCTTGCCATTTCACGCTAAGACTCTTTGCCCCGCCACGCTGCATGTATTTTACCTCAATGGAATGATACCCGGCCTTCAATCCAATGATTCCGGGCTCCTCTACAGTACCATGGTTGCCATCGTTCTCAATCAGTTCCTTACCATCAAGATAGAGGTAGCTTCCATCGTTTGAGGAGAGATAAAAATGATAAAGTCCGTCGACCGGGATTTTTAAATACCCTGCAAAACGCAGGCCGAAGTAAGTGGGAACTTTGGCCATTTTTATGCTAAAATTGCCTGTAACTCCTTTTGCAATTGGTTTTAGGAGGTCCAAATCAGCGGCTTGAACGAAGAATCGCTCAAAATAATCGTATTCAAGTCCGGGAACAACATCCGAAACCAACCTGGCATCGTTCAACTCGGCTTTCCTGATAAGCATCTCTACTGGTGTACTGGACATCAATCCCTGATGAAAAGCCTTCATCTTTAATAAGGTAGTCTTTTTTATCCCTACCGGGGAGAGATACAGATCCTGTACATCGAGGTATAAAATTGTACCAAATCGTTTGCGCTTCCTCCGGATACCTCTATCCTGTCAAGTTCATGGTTCCGGGCCTTTTTCGCGAGAATGACAATTTCATCGAAATTCCACAACGGCACCACTGTCTGAAGGTTCATCCTGGCACCCTCGCAACTGACGGAAGAGATTCCGACCCTGACAAGTATCGACTCGTTGCCGAGTGTGGAAAATGTGGCAACAGCCTTGATATTCTTTCCTTTGCAGGATTCCAGAGCTCCCAACAGGGCATCATTTCTGGAAATCTCAAAATTTTTAAAAGACTTGGAGAATTGCGCCACAAAATAGACATACTGGTCCCAAGCCCAGCCGTGTGAACGGCGGAGACCTTCGATTTCATGATCATTTACTTTGGTGATGATCAAATCCTCCGCACCATCCGGATGGGCCAGATCGATGACGACGTGGGCACTGTCGCTCTTGGGGAAGCTATAGCGGTGAAAACCAACCCTTCGGGTAGCATGCACCTGGAAATGTTTGTCCATCCCGGTAGGTCCCTATGAAGAGATTTACTTTTTTTGTGTAATTCTTCTCCTTCATGAGAGAATTGGCAACCAAAAAAGTGGTTGCAGAAAAAACCAACAGAAGCACAAGAATTGATCTCTTCAGATTCATGTTCTGGATTCTATAGGAAAATTCCATGACTCCTGACCTCATTGAGGCAGCCCATGCTGTTAAATTTCCGGTGAATTGTAAATAGAAGTAGTTGCCTGCAAATATAAGAAAATGGATCGAGCGAAGCCGAAGGCAAGAAAAATTGCAAATGCAGACAAACAGAGAGCTTCGGCGACCGCTTCAGCTCCTGTTATCTACAGGTTTACTTAGATTTAGATTGAAGATACCAGGTTTTTTCGGTGAGGTAAAGCAGTGAAAAATTCAACTCTTTACAAAATCATATTTCCGTCGGTAAAAATAAGGAATAAGCTACACCACGAAGTTGATGATGTTTAAATGGTATCCTTGAAGGTTAGAGTGGTACAAATAGTTGGTAAACGGAAAAATATTAATTGGATTCCTCAGAACTTCCATAGAGAAAGGGGACCACAATGACAACTTTTGTTCCGGGGTTGATGGCCCCCGGGAGTTTCTCGCTGTAGTGAATTCCTGTTTCGATACCGTACTTTTGACTAAGAAGCTGCAGCCTCTTTTTGGTAATGTTCATGCCTAATTTTAAATGTGAATCACTACCTGATTTGTATTTTTCAGCATTTTTAATACCAACTCCGGTATCTTCTACGATAATCTGGAGTGACTTGTCGTCAAGCAAATTGAAACAAATCGTGATTAATCCTTTCTCCTCCATGTTGGCAACTCCGTGCCATATCGAGTTTTCTACAAAAGGCTGGACAATCATGGTTGGGATCAATATTTCTTCCGATTCCACTGCCTCATTGATTTCAATAAGGTATTCAAAACGATCTCCCATTCTAATTTTTTCAAGGTCAATGTAATTCTTCAAACGATCGATCTCTTCTTCAAGATTGATCATGGAAGTATTGATAGAGTTGAGGTTCTGTCTGATCAGCCGGGCAAATTTGGATAGATATATTCCGGCTTCATTGGGTTTGTTGTGAAGCAAATAGTTTTGAATTGACCCAAGCGAATTGAATAGAAAGTGTGGATTCATCATGGCTTGATGCGATTTTTGCTCCAGCTGCAAGATCTGGTGTTCCATTTGACGACGTCCCAGTTCGATGTTCTTTTGTCTTAGAACAAAAAGAAAGGCGATCACGGCCAGGAATAAAATAACGAAGAAATAGAACAATGGATGTTGCCATATTGTTAGATCAACTGTAATGCCAAATTTAATTGGTTCACTCCAGGCAGATGCCGGCTTTCTAACCCTAAGTTTGAAGAGATAATTGCCTTTGGGAAGATTCTGCAAGACCACATTGTTCCCTTTAACCAGGGTCCAGTCCGCATCAGTTCCCTCTAATTTGTAGGAGAAGATATTGGGGTTGACTGAGTAGTTGATGCTCCCAAAAGCGATATTGATCCGTTGACTCTTAACGAGCGAGACCTGATCCTGTTTGGCAAGATTTTCCTGATCGTTGACCTGAATCGACTGAAAATAGGGAATTGGAGAAGTGACGTAGCTGTTATCCAGATCGTATTGAGGAATTGCAGTCAATCCTTCATCATTGGCGACATATAGCTTCTTGTTATAAAATACAATATCATGGATAGACTTGAAGTTGATGTTGATAAGGTTTAACACAACAGGTTTACCCGTCAATATATTCAGGGGATATTTGCAGACGTAAATATTTCTTGAAGTAGCAATATACAACGTAGAGTCCTGGTATACAAGGTGCTGTATTTGCAGATCGATTGGCTGCTCGAAAGATGATGATAAATTTATTAGCTTCTTATGATTCAGGATAAAAAGGCTGTCTCCCTCAATATTAAATAATTCATTTTCATCGCTCAGGTTGAGGTGATCTGAAATAATTTTATCGTTGAAGTAGGCCAATTCTGCAGCTTCCCGTTTGGTTTTCTCACTGTACAGGTAATTCTTTTTGGCATTGATGACAAGTTCATCTTTCGAATTGTAATAGCTGTTAAAGATCCGCTGTCCGATCCGAAGCATTCTCATCTTCTTGCCAAACATCTGATCCGGTTTTACCAAAAAAAGAAAATTTGGGTTGAAAGAACAGATTTCATCCTTTGTTTTGTTGTAAGTAATTTTTTTCATGACCACTGGCGACATGCTGACATGGTCGAATTCAATTTTTTTAGCCGCCTGATTGATGCGGAGACCTATCAGTGCATAAGGCAACTTATTGGTTTCACTCACCAGCAAGATATTCTTATTCACTTGCAAGATCTGGTTAAAAGAATTCTCGTTGTGTTGAAAATCCATTTTGTAAAAAATTGGGTCTCTGAAGAGATAGATCATTTTCCCATTTGTACACCAGATCCCTGAACTGTCGTGCTTTCCCAGGGCAAAAATACCGGCATTCTCAAAAACAGGACCAGAAAAGTGCTGGTGATGGTAAAAAAATGGACTGATTTTATAAACCCCTTCCTTCATCGAACTGATCCAGATATTTTTTTCATGATCCTGTATGACAGATTTGGCATCTTTAATGTCGAAATGATAAATGATCATCTTGTCCTTCATACAAAAGACCCCTTTGTCGTAAGTTGATATCCACAAAAGACCGTTGGAGTCTTCAAGGATAGAAGAGATGTATTCTGATCCAGTATTGGCAATTGATTCAATACCCTTAAATCCAGTCTCTTCGTTAAATTTTTTAACCACATATTTGGTGCTGTCCATTTCCCGCACCAAAATATATTTGTTGCTTGACCTGGACGAAATAACCTCTCTGAATCTATAGGTGCTGTCAAACAAGATGGGGGTATCGGAAAGTTGTTTGGTTTTGAAACAGCCAGCAGGTGTCCAGAATATAAATTCACCCCTGGCATTTTTTTTCATGTAACGCACGATCATTCCTTCGATTGAATGTGGTTTAAATTGATTCACAACTACATAACTTGGCAGTTGGTATTTGACAATGTGATTTTGCGGATCCAATGAATAGACGAGCAACCGGGGATGGTCGTAGAAATAGAGAATCTTGTTCTCATCTTCATAAAATTTGCGGAAATAATCGTTGGTCCTCAAGGAATCAAGATAAGGTGTATTGTTCCCGTTGTAGATGGAATTGTTGTAGAAGAAATTGAGTGAAGCGTTGGTATGAAAGAACCAAATCCGTCCTGAGGAATCTTCTTCAATATTAAACACTTCATTGCTGCTTAGTCCGTCCTGTTTTCCGTAATGGACAAATTTGGTGCCATCGTACCTGGAAACACCTGCATCTGTCGCGAACCAAATAAATTTTTTACTGTCCTGAAAAATCTTGTACACAGCATTGGAAGGGAGTCCTTCTGATGTTGTAAAATGTTGAACAAGTGGATTTTGTGCCAATAATAAGCTATTGACAAACAATAGGATCACAAAAGTGTAGGAGGTTTTTCTTAGCAAGTTATTCGACTGACTTTGTGAATTGTTTGATGGCGTCTCTAAAATCATTTACCCGACGACGCGAGATGCTCAAAGAAGTCCCGTTATTTAGCACGGCAAAATTCCCCTGGTAACTGGAATATCCCTTGAGATAATTGAGGTTCACCAGGATTGATTTGTGGATCCTGAAGAAATCGTTTTGATCGAGAATCTTCTCAAAATCGCCTAAAGTTCGGGTGGCAACAATATTTTTAGATCCTGCAAGGTGCAAAACAGTATAATTGTTGTCTGCTTCCAGGTATTCTACTTCAGAAGTATTGACTATTTGGAATCCAAATTGCTCATATACTGTAATTTTCGATATCTTTAAAGATTTCTGGCTGATATTCTCGTTTAGAATATCCAACGATTCCTTGTAAATTTGCTTCTCCTGAGCCCTGGCTTTCCTGAATTCAAAATGCTGAACAGCCTTGTTCACGGCGGCAATAAGGTCTTGTGGCGAGACCGGTTTGAGAAGATAATCGACTGCGCTGGCCTTTAGTGCACGCAAAGCATAGATTTCGAATGCAGTCACGAAAATAATACTAAAATTCTCTTTTGGAATAGTCGTTAGGAAAGTAAAACCATCCTCCTTGGGCATTGAAATATCCAGAAATATGAAATCTATTTCATGCCTTTTAAGAATTTCTCTCGCCTCTGCAGGGGATGAGGCCAATGCAACTACTTCTACCTCTTTGCAATATTGTGAAAGTAGTATTTCTAAAACTTCACGAACATTCTTTTCATCATCGACGATAAGGGCACGGTATTTCTTCACGCGTAAAAAAATGTTGTTAAATTATTGAATTTCAGAAAGTACCCATGAACCAACCATAAAGTACTGCATTTTATTTCCATTTTTATTGTAACCTGTTGCACTTGAGGGTTTCGCAAAGTCAAATATACTTTATAAAAGGGAAAATCTAATGTCCAACTTAAAAATGATTTAGAAACGCACCCAATTTTGTAACTACTCGCTCTTTAGGTTCATTTCAATACGGCAATTACTGGGAAGTGGTCTGAAAGATCGACCGGATCACGAAGATAGGAAATGGCGGTAAAACGGGAACTGTGCAAAATATAGTCGATCCGGAAGGATGGTAGAATTCCATTGTAGGTATGTGAGAAACCAAAACCGGCCTCCACGAAAGCATCTTTCAGCTCTTTTCCCAACTGATGGTAAGTATAAGAAAGAGGCGTATCGTTAAAATCGCCGCATACCACGATTGGATAGGGGCATTTTCTGATGTGGGCAGCTACAGTTCTGGCTTGTCGTGCCCTAATTGTAAAAGCAATAATCATTTTTTTGCTGATCAGCTTTGCTTCCCTTAGTTGCTGTTCACTACTCCCCGTTTTTTCAGGATCAGTGAGGGAGTAATCCTCCGGAGAAATTCTATAGGATTGAAAATGACAATTGTATACCCTGATCGTATCACCCTGCTTGATGACGATATCTGAAAAGAGAACCATGTTGCCCGAATGTTCAAATCGAATTTCACCAAGCTTTACTATCGGATACCTGGAGAGGGTCATGGGTCCGGCAAAAGAGATCGAATGGGCAAGTTGGTAGTGCTTTATTCCCGGAAGTGCATCCCTGATGGCTTCGGGGCTGAATTTGCCGGCTTTGTACAAATGCGTCTCTTGCAGACAGATGATGTCGGCTCTTACAGACTTCAGATAGTCAATTGTTTGGGTACTACCCAGCTGCTTCTTACCTCCATCTTTTGTAAAGAAGTGAACGTTGAAAGTAAGAATCTTCAGCCCTCCGTTTTCCCGTTTAAAATTTGGAACCGGCTGAAAATAGTTGAATAAATGCTGGTAGCCGATTAATATGATGAACAACGAAAGAAATATCCTTTTCGATCTTTTTATAGCATAAAATCCTAAGAAGAGCAGATTGATCATGAGCAAATAGGGGTAAAGCAACCCCAGAAAAGCAGCCGGCCAGAAACTGTCGGGCGCCACAAAAACAGAAAGATAGACCAGAAGAAGGGTTGTGCCAAAGCCTATGTTTAGAAAGAATCCAAATTGCGAGAAAAAATTTATGACCGCGCTTTTTCTCATTTCTTACCACTTGCACTAAAGAGCATCTCTTTTTCTGCTTCAGTCAAAGAGTCATATCCAGAAGCGCTGATCTTGTCCAAAATACGGTTGATCTCCTCTTGTTTCTCCTTTTTGCTTCTGTTGTAAGCATATTCCCTAATATTTCCTGCATTGTATTCAACCTTCAATTTGCTTTTGGGTCGTGACCAGCTCAACAACCAGTCAAAGAAATGTTCGGCCCGCGAGGCAACATTGAATCCCGATTTTAGTAGGGTCATGTACAACAACCCCCAAAAAGCACCTCCCAGATGGGCAAAATTGCCTCCGGCATTGTCGCCGGTGAGGTTAACTGCATACAACATTACGGAAAGAAGTGCGAACCATTTGATTTTTACAGGGCCGATCAAGATCAAATGAATGACATGATTTGGAACATAAACAGCCGTTGCGACCACAATGGCAATAACTGCGGCGGATGCTCCAAGGAGTTGGGAAAATTCTATACTGTTCCGGAAATAGGGGAACAGGTGATAAGCTGCCATAAAAAATAGACCCCCGGAAACCCCTCCAAAGAGATAAAGGCATAACAATTTGCGAGGTTGATGGTACTCCAGAAAAATTCGTCCAAAAGAATAAAGCCAGAGCAAATTGAACACCAGGTGCCACAATTCGTAATGCAAAAACATGTAAGAAATCATTGTCCAAGGACGTTGGATAAACTGCCCGATGGAAGAAGGAAGTGCAAGCCAATCGAGAAAAGTGAGATTTTCGTTTCCGCCAAGAACAAGAAAAACGGCCACCAACCTTACGATGATCCAAATGGCCAAATTAATGTATATCAACTTGGTCAGATACGAACCATGCTTGTAGGAGAGCTTTATTTCATCTGCAATGCCCATGAAAAAGTCAATAAAAATTCTTAGAACTAATATTCCAATACCTGATCAGCAGATAGCCGAAAAGCATCCCTCCAAGGTGTGCAAAATGTGCAACATCGCTGTTCGACTGCGTGAAGCCCTGGTAAAGCTCAATCAAACCATAACCAATGACAAAGTATTTTGCTTTGATAGGTACTGGTGGAAAAAGTAGCATCAATTCAGTATTTGGAAAGAGGACACCAAAGGCCAGCAGTATACCATAAACAGCACCCGAAGCACCTACCGTTGGAATGTTGATGCGCTGCTCAAAGATTTGTTGTACAATATCTACTCCTTGCTGGGTGAGTGCCGGATTACCAGGCGTTTCAGACCATTTGTTGATGAAATCGTGCAATTCCGGAATGTTGCGGCCTCCGAGATTGGCCTTTACAAAGCTGGAAAGCAGTTCAGGAGATGGGGTGTTGACAAAAGCATCAACAGTTTTTGCCACGTGCGACAATTCGAGGTAATTTACGAAGAGATGCAAGGTCGCGGCCCCCAAACCGGTAACCAGGAAATAGATCAGGAAGCGCTTAGGTCCCCAAACCATTTCGAGCACCTTCCCAAACATGTACAAAGCGAACATGTTTAAAAAAAGGTGCATGAAGTTGGCATGCATGAAAATGTGAGTTACCAGTTGATAAGGCCTGAAATGGGGAGATCCGGGGAAATAGAGTGCCAACTTCTCTGTCAGGTCAATGCCAGTAGACTTCAGCGCCCAGGTCGCAACCAACATGACTATGTTTATCATAATCAAGTTCTTGACAACCGGAGGTATGGACAATGGGGAGGCGGGTCGATATTGCATGGTAAAAATATTCTGGTCTAATGTGCAAAAATAAGGAATCGGATGAGAAACACTAATCTTTCAGGAGTTTTTCGAAGTCAGCAAGGGTTATGATAGAGATAATCTTTCTTCCCGCTGGTGAGTAACCTGGAGTTTGACAGGCAAACAACTGGTTAAACAGCGAACCCATCTCCTCTTGCTTCAATGGTATTCCATAAGCAACTGAAGATGAATATGCCAAAACCAGGGCAAGTTGAGAATTAATCTCCTCTACCAAATCCACCGGGTGGTCTTGAAAAGAGGCAATCACCCTTTCTACCAGATCTTTGGCATCCAGATGGCTCAGGGCTCCTGGCGTTCCTTCGATGTGGAACTTGGAATCGGAACCCGGCCTGATTTCAAATCCAAATTGGGAAAGTTCATCCCGCAAGGCATTTAAAATCTCCGCATCGGCTGCGTTCAATTCCAGTGCAGGGGGGAAAAGTTGCCTCTGACTGACCGCCAAATGGGTACTAAGATTTTGCATTAAATTTTCGAACAGAATCTTGGCATGCGCCTCCCTTTGGTCGATGACCATTAAGCCTGATTTAACAGGTGTCAGAAGATATCTGTTCTTTAACTGTAGAAAACTTGCGGCCTGAAAATGTTGTTCATCGCCCAAGGTGAGCTCGAAATTGTTGCTGATATTCTCAGCCATCGGTTGCGCAAAAGAGGAAAATTTTTCTACTCCTCGTTTCCAACTTCCCTCATCATCCCCTCTTTCCATCCCCTGGTATAGCTTCTCCCATGGCCCGGGATTCGAATTTCGTTCAAATTCAGGACGGTAACCCGGAAGGCTCTCTTGTCGAAATGGATTGTAATTTCTGTTGATCTCGATCTCCGGAGGAGCCATCATCCCACCCCTTTCTGATGGCAATGGAATATCGATGGAACCCCGCTGGTCGAAATCAATGGCAGG
The DNA here is from genome assembly GCA_964528535.1 of uncultured Tangfeifania sp. Classification (GTDB taxonomy): domain Bacteria; phylum Bacteroidota; class Bacteroidia; order Bacteroidales; family Prolixibacteraceae; genus CAINVV01. The sequence continues at coordinate 35,368 of CAZGSQ010000026.1, forward strand.
CATCAGGTTGTACTTCCCTATCGCTTCCCGCACACAAGCACTGATAATGTGCCAGAGGGCCTGTTCGTCCTCAAATTTTATCTCTGTTTTGGTCGGATGAATGTTGATATCGATGGTCGCAGGATCGACCTCGAAATAAAGAAAATAGGAGGGAATCGAATCGGGAGGTAAAATCCGGTCAAACGCATGGACAATGGCGCGGTGGAAGAAAGGATGCTTGATAAACCTTCCATTGACGAAGAAAAACTGCTCTCCGAAACTTTTTTTTGCAAATTTTGGCTGACCAATGAAACCGGAAACTTTGATCAGCGTGGTTTCTACTTCAACAGGGGTAAGGCTTTGGTTGATTGCTTTGCCAAAAAGACTGACAATTCGCTTGCGAATATTTTCTGCTGGAAGCTCGTAAACTGGCGACTGATTGTGAAACAGGGAGATGGCCAATTCGGGATTGGCAAGTGCAATGCGCTGAATCTCTGTAATAATATTTTTTATTTCTGAACTGTTCGATTTTAAAAATTTTCTCCTTGCCGGAACATTGAAAAAAAGATTCTTTACAGAGAAATTGGAGCCCTCCGCGCAGTGGTCCGACTGCTGCTTCTGCAAAACTGAACCCAGAATGTGCAGATAAGTTCCAAGTTCTTCTCCCTTTTGCCTGGTTCGTAACTCCACATCTGCCACCGAAGCAATGGATGCCAACGCTTCGCCCCGAAATCCCATCGTTCGGATGCAGAACAGGTCGTTGGCTTCTTTGATCTTAGAGGTTGCATGCCGTTCGAATGACATCCTTGCGTCAGATGGCGACATTCCTTTGCCGTTGTCGGTTACCTGTATCAGGGTGCGGCCGGCATCCTTAATATGCACCGTAACATGATCACCACCAGCATCTATCGCATTCTCGACCAGCTCTTTCACGACGGAGGCCGGACGCTGAATGACCTCGCCTGCAGCAATCTGGTTGGCCACTGATTCGGGTAAGAGGTGAATGACGTCGGACACGTTGTGCGAATTAATGTTGGTAAATTGTTCGAATAAAATCTAAATTCTTTGAGACAAATATAAGGGATATTTTCATGGCTACTTAGGGTAGGTTTTGCATTAAAAAGAGATCATGGCGGCAAATAGAACGGATATTATTTCTGATTCTGCTTGAAAATCGCTATATTTAAGGATAGCACCAATTGTACTTAAATCATTTGCCATGCTGATAAAAACCTACGGTAGCGCGGTTCACGGAATCGATGCAACCACCATCACGATTGAAACAGATGTTTCACGGGGTATCCGCTTCAACATGGTGGGATTGGCCGATTTGGCAGTGCGCGAAAGTCAGCAGCGCATTGATGCCGCCTTACGTTTCAATGGGTTTAAACTCCCGGGAAAGAAGACTGTAATCAACATGGCACCGGCCGATATCCACAAAGAGGGTTCTGCCTACGATCTTCCGATAGCCATGGGAATTCTTTCTGCTTCTGAGCAGATCAATGCACCTGATATTGGCCGGTTTGTGATGATGGGTGAGCTCTCGCTGGATGGTGGACTCCAGTCGGTCAAAGGGGTTCTCCCAATCGCCATTCGGGCCCGCGAAGAGGGCTTTGAAGCATTGATAGTTCCGATTCAAAATGCAAGGGAGGCGGCAGTGGTCGACAAATTGAAAATATTTGGCGTGGAAAATATCCGTGAGGTGATCGACTTCTTTAATTCTGCCATTCCGCTCAGGCAAGTGGTCATCGATACACGCGAGGAGTTCAACGCATGCAAAAATCGGTTCGATGTGGATTTCTCTGAGGTGAAAGGTCAGGAAAACGTAAAAAGAGCCTTGGAAATTGCTGCCGCCGGTGGCCATAATTTAATCATGATCGGCCCCCCCGGAGCAGGCAAGACCATGTTGGCCAAACGGATACCCACCATACTTCCACCATTTACCCTAAAAGAAGCACTCGAGACCACCAAAATACATTCGGTAGCAGGGAAGATTGAACAAGAGACATCGTTGATGGTTCGCAGGCCCTTCCGTAGTCCGCATCATACTATTTCGGATGCAGCTTTGGTTGGTGGTGGTACGATTCCTCAACCGGGAGAAATCTCTCTGGCGCACAATGGGGTTCTGTTTCTGGATGAACTGCCCGAATTCAAAAGGTCGGTATTGGAAGTAATGAGACAACCGCTGGAAGACAGGAGTATCGTCGTGTCGAGAGCCAAGAGTTCAGTAGAATTCCCGGCAAGTTTTATGCTCGTAGCCTCTATGAATCCCTGTCCTTGCGGATTTTACAACCATCCCTCCAAACCTTGCGTCTGCGGTCCGGGCATCGTACAAAAATACCTTAACAGGATTTCGGGTCCACTGCTCGACCGCATAGACATCCACCTGGAAGTTGTACCGGTCCCTTTCAACAAGCTTTCGGACATGAGTTCGGGCGAATCAAGCGAAACCATTCGGGCACGTGTCATTGCAGCAAGGGAGATCCAGCGGCTTCGTTTTGAGGAGGCCGGGGTGTACTGCAATGCCCAGATGAATACCAAACTGCTTCATCTTTACTGCACCACCGACCGCGCCGGTGAGACCATTCTAAAAAATGCCATGGAAAAGCTCGGTCTCTCGGCCAGGGCTTACGACAGGATTCTGAAGGTGTCAAGAACAATCGCCGATCTGGAGGGAGCTGAGAATATTCAGGCAGACCATCTGGCAGAGGCAATCCAATACCGGAGTTTGGACAGGGATGGTTGGGGAAGCTGATTTGCTGCAAAATTGAGTTGTTTGCTTCCCGTATTTTAAGCTCTGCCACAAAGAGGTGACAATGCACAAGGATAATTTTGTTAGCTAACTCTTTTGAAAACACATTTTCAAAATTGAGCAAAAGATCCACGTTATCAGACAAATTCTAACCATCTTCAAGTTTAGAACAATTTAAACGGATTTTATACTGTCAACATGATACTTCCGGTAAAAATTACTAATATTGGATGACATTGTCCATCGAATCACATTCTGACATTTCAGAAACGACAATTGCAAAAAACAAACTATACTATAT
>CAZGSQ010000027.1:0-38225 GCA_964528535.1 uncultured Tangfeifania sp.
AGATAGCTTCAGGTGACTGGAGTTCAGACGTGTGCTCTTCCGATCTACTCTCCCAGATCCCTGGAAGGTCGAAGAGTTTCAACCCCTGTTCGAGGGTGATGGTCTCTATGCTCTGTCCCTGCTGCAAACTTGCGAATACTGGTTTCTCACTGCCATCTTCCGAAGTCTCTCCCATCTGGATAAATGGACCGAACCTGCCGATTTTTGCAGAAAGTGTCTTGCCTGAAGCAGGATCAATGCCCAGGATTCGCTCTCCGCGTGCCCTCTCAGAATTGGCCAATGCTTCTTCTATCTGTTTGTGAAACGGGACATAAAATCCGTCTATCATCTCCTGCCACACCAGATTCCCCTCTGCAATCTCGTCAAACTGTTTTTCGACAGAGGCAGTAAAGTTAAAATCGACAATTGGTTCGAAATATTTCATCAGAAAATCATTGACCACCAGTCCTATATCTGTTGGGAAAAGTTTGGATTTTTCGGTTCCCGTGATTTCTGTCTTTTCTTCCCGTTTGATGACTCCCGATTTAAGCAGCAACTGAACGAATTTGCGTTCGGTGCCTGCCCTGTCCTCCTTGACCACATAATCCCTTTGCTGAATCGTTGTGATGGTAGGTGCATAGGTTGATGGGCGGCCAATGCCAAGTTCTTCCAGCTTTTTGACAAGGCTTGCTTCAGTGTACCTGGCGGGTTTCTGGGTAAAACGCTGCAAGGCAAGGATTGATTCAGCTGCCAGTTTTTGATCGACGGAGAGTGGAGGCAACAATCCCTTTTCATCATCTGTCAGATTCTCGTCGTCACTCGATTCAAGGTAAACACCCAAAAAACCATCGAATTTCAGCACCTCCCCGGTAGCCATGAATCGCTCTGTGGCATTGGACACCTTAATTGTTACATTGGTACGCTCCAGCTCCGCATCCGCCATCTGGGAGGCAAGGGTGCGTTTCCATATCAGACTGTACAATTTTTGCTCCTGTGCTGAACCATCTACCTCCTCTTCGAAGAAATTGGTGGGTCGAATCGCTTCGTGTGCCTCTTGTGCACCTTTGGTATTGGTCTTGTAATGTCGTATTTTGACATATTTCTCTCCGTAAGTCTCGACAATCTTCTTTTTGGCACTGTTCAGGGCAGTTTGTGACAGATTGGTTGAATCTGTACGCATGTAGGTGATTTTTCCGGCTTCGTAAAGTCTTTGAGCCACCGACATGGTAAGTGAGACAGGGAAACCCATCTTCCTGCTCGCCTCCTGTTGAAGGGTAGAGGTAGTGAACGGAGGAGCGGGTGATTTTTTGGCAGGTTTGGTGACGATATCGCCAATCACAAATTCAGCTTTGCTGCATTTTTGTAAAAAAATATTTGCATCAGCTTCATTTTCAAATCTTTCTGAACAATCAGCCTTGAGCAGTGTGTTCTTTCCCGACTTCTCAGGAACTACAAAAAGGGCAGTCACCTTAAAATAGGGCAACGATTCGGTGTTTGTAATTTCCCGCTCACGCTCAACAATCAAGCGAACTGCAACCGATTGCACCCTTCCTGCCGACAGGGATGGTTTCACCTTTTTCCACAACACAGGTGAGATTTCGAAACCAACCAGCCTGTCCAGGATCCTTCTGGCCTGTTGGGCATCCACCAGGTCCTTGTTCAGATGACGGGGATGTTCAATGGCATGCTGGATGGCATCTTTGGTAATTTCGTGGAATACGATCCGGTTGGTAGTATCAGGATTCAGTTTCAGTACCTCCATCAGATGCCAGGCAATCGCCTCGCCTTCGCGGTCCTCGTCCGAAGCGATCCAGATCGTCTTGGCAGCCTTGGCCATTTTCTTCAGCTCGGCTACCACCTTTTTCTTGTCCTCAGACACGATATAATTTGGCTGATACCTGTTGTTCAGGTCTACGCCGAAATCTTTCTTCTCCAAATCGCGGATATGGCCGAAACTGGATTTCACCAGATAATCCTTGCCTAAAAATTTCTCGATGGTTTTTGCCTTGGCAGGTGACTCAACGATGACCAGATTTTCTTCCATAATGTGAACGTAAATGACCTATGTATTCTGAAAAACTTTGCAAATTAACGAAAATCAAAACCTAACTTCCAAGTATTTAGTTCATTTAATGATGAATTAAAATTCAAACTTACCAGGAAAGCTCCTTGGTCGACCCTCTAGTCCGGGTCATGACCTCCTCATACCATACAAGTTAAGGAAAAAAATCGAGGGTTCAAAATTATTTCAAAATTCGATCATAATTCCAATGGTTGGAAGAACGCTTCCGGAGGACGAATCGATGTATTTGAGCAAATATCTTGAAGGATCTTTGGGATCAGTGAGCTGAATGCCTTTGTTATCTGACTGTTGAACCAAGCTGGGAGGAAGATCTGCCTTGAAATTGTAAGCATTCTGGATGTCAGCGTAAAACATCAGTGACCAGCTTTTGTAATAATAGGCTTTATCGACCCTCAAATCAAGCTGTTGGAAGTTGCCAAGACGATATTTATTGAATTGGGTGTAGTCGAGGTAACCTTTTCCCTGAGCATCCCATGCGGCCTTGATCGATGACTTTGCCATATCCCACGGCGTATAAGGGGCACCTCCTATGAACCGCCATTTGAAGCCAAAATCCCAGTTCCTTTTGAAGGAACGTGTGGCGGTAACGGTGAGGAGATGACGGTTGTCCCACGAAGAGGGAACATACAATCCGTGGATATCGGTAAATTCACTTCTCACATAGGTATAGGTCAGAACGCCTTTAAATCCAAGCAAATCTTTATATCTGGCCAAAAATTCGATCCCATAGGCGCGGCCATTGCTCGTCGAAGTAACTTGTTCATTTCCGAATACCTCAAAATCGGCACCTTTGCTGGCTAATGAAACGGAATCCCGCACCGAGAAAGGATAGTGGTCGTAACCTTTGTAAAACCCTTCGACCGAAAGTTGGGTAGTGGTGTTGGGTCTGAAATCAATGCCACCTACCAGGTGATTGACCCCTACCATCCGGATCCCGTTCTCCTTGTTGATCAGCACACCTGCGTTGTTGTAAAATCCAAGAGTAGTATAGGCAGGTAACTGTCTGTACCTACCCACATTGAAATTAAGCGAGGTTCTGCCACCAAGCTTGTAACTTGCAGAGAAACGGGGAGAGAAGTTGCTGAATGGATTGGACATCAAGGAGGAATAGCTGTTCCCATCCCCCCTGATTCCCACTGACAGTTGCAAATTCTGGTTGAAATAGTCCTTCGTTACCTGTCCAAAAAAACCATATTTTACAAAATCAAGATTCGACAAATAGTTGAACGATTGAACATTGTTGGAGATGAAAATTTTTTGGAAGGTCTTGTTATAGTATTGTGCATATTGTAAATCTGCTCCGTAGGTCAATTTGAACTTGGTTTTTGAAAGGTAGAAGTGTTCATACCTGAATTTTGTTTCACCTTCCCTTGAATCGTAATTAAGAATCAGATTAGCCGGATTTTCAACGTTGTTCTGGTATTTGACCTGGGTATTGTTCAGTGTGTTGTGACTGAGCACATAGGTGTCGTACCCCGATGCGTTGTAATGCTTCAGGACCAATCCCAGGGTATAGTTCCACTGTTTGTTCTCGGGAAGATAGCTCAGGATGTAGCGTTGTTCTTCAGTTTCGTTGGCCTTCAGATTGAGCACTGAATTATCAAGTGCCCCCAGGCCAATGAAGGAAAGTTCAGTCTTGTCGTTGATTTTCGTCTTGACCTTAAACTGGAAATCGTTGTACGTTGGCAAAAAAGGCAGTTTCAGGGCACTGAACAAAAATTGAAGGTAAGAGCGGCGGATGGAAGCCAGGTAGGTAGTCTTGCCGGAGATAGGCCCTTCAGATGAAAAAGCCAGATCAGAGGCCCCCACTGTAGCACGAAATTTTGGTTTTTCGGTATTGGCATTCTTTTGGGAAAAGGAGAGCACTGAACTCATGGCATTGCCGTAGGCTGCGGGGAAAGCGCCTGAATAAAAGTCAACCTCCCGCACAAAATCTACATTGATAATTCCCACAGGTCCTCCGGAGGCACCCTGGGTGGCAAAGTGGTTCAGATTGGGAATTTCCACGCCGTCGAGGTAAAATTTATTTTCGCTGGGTCCACCTCCCCTGACAATCACGTCATTCCGGAAAGATGCGGCAGACGATACCCCCGGGAACGACTGTATCACCTTGGTAATGTCCCTGTTCCCTCCTGGATTTTTCTCTATTTCATCGATGCCGATGGTTCGCAGGGAGGTGGGACTCTCCTCTCTTTTTGGAAAGAAGGAGGGTCTCACTGTGACCTCCTCCAGACTAATGTCAGCCTCGTCCATAGAAATGTTGAGGGTGGCCCCGGCGGCCCTGGTGATCCTGAAAGTTTCTGATACATAAGTCTTAAATCCGACCGCCGAAACCTTTATCTGGTAAAATCCGGGCTCGACCTTATCTATCACAAACTTACCATCCGCATTACTGTTGGTGCCGGTGGTGGTATTTTGAACCACGATCGTGGCAAAACCGACGGGTTCGTTGTTCTTGGCGTCAAATACACGACCTTTGATCGTGCCCGACGGCATTTGTGCATGCAAGGTAAATGCAGCAAAAAGGGAGAGTATCAAAAAATAATTCTTCATCTTCATGGTATGGTTTGAGTTAGGTAAACGATGAATTGGACAAGAAGTTAACACTTACTGACAACAACAACAAAATTCTTAATAATTTGTTAAAAAACTAAGGGCTACTTCAAGGATGGAAGAAGCTCTTCCGGAACGATTTATCGCAAATATTCACAGCAAATTACAAATTTTCATGCATAGAAAGAATATAAATTGCAACTTTGTGGTACTTCAATTTGTTTAACAAGTGACCATCTTCTACTTTTGGTAGATATTAAGATAGCAACATTCTTCAATATTAATTAATTCACGATTTATGAGCAGTTTCATAAGCGCCTCCATAGGGCGTAAGTTTTTAATGAGCATCACTGGTCTCTTTCTGATCAGCTTTTTGACCATTCACCTCACATTGAATCTGTTTTTGACATTTGACGATTCAGGAACTCTTTTTAATCTTGCCGCCCATTTTATGGCTACCAACCCCTTTATCAGGATCATGGAACCGTTACTGGCACTTGGATTTGTGGTGCACATGATCTGGTCGGGATGGATCACCCTCGAGAACATGCGTGCGCGTCCCCAAAAATATGCATCCGGCGACCAACAATTAAGCTGGTGGTCCCCGGCCAAAAACATGTTCGTTCTTGGCAGCATGGTCTTGATTTTTCTGGTGATACACCTCACAAATTTCTACATCAAGATGAAACTTACCGGGGATCCACTCCTGAAAGGCATCGTCGTGGATGGTGTTGAGATGCACAATGCCTATGCATTGGTCAGCAATCTCTTCCTGAACAGGTGGTACGATATTTTGTATGTGGCCGGAGGGATCCTGGTAGGGCTGCACATCAGTCATGGTTTTTTTAGTGCATTTCAGACCATCGGATTCAGCAACCAGATATGGCTGAAGAGGCTGAAATTTCTTGCAGTAGCCTTCGGGATAGTTTTTGCAGTTGGGTTCTCCTATATCCCACTTTATTTTATGATCAAATTCTAAATTGAACTTCAAAGTTTCCAAGATATGAGCAATCTGAATTCAAAAATACCTGCCGGACCCATCGCCGAAAAATGGACGAACCACAAGGCGAAGATCAAAGTTGTTAGTCCGGCCAACAAGCGCAAACTTGATGTGATTGTGGTTGGAACCGGTTTGGCCGGAGCCTCAGCAGCCGCTTCGCTGGCAGAACTGGGTTACAATGTCACCTCTTTCTGTTACCAGGATAGTCCCAGGAGGGCGCACTCCATTGCTGCTCAAGGAGGTATCAATGCCGCCAAAAATTACCAGAACGACAACGACTCTGTTTACCGACTCTTTTACGATACCATCAAAGGTGGTGACTACAGGGCCCGCGAAGCGAATGTCCATCGGCTGGCTGAAGTTTCACCCAACATCATCGACCAGTGTGTGGCACAGGGCGTCCCATTTGCAAGGGAATACGGAGGCACCTTGTCCAACCGCTCTTTTGGCGGTGTATTGGTAAGTCGTACCTTCTATGCACGCGGTCAGACTGGTCAGCAACTGCTGCTCGGAGCCTACTCGGCACTCAACCGTCAGATTCATGAGGGAGCCGTCAAGATGTACACCCGGCACGAAATGCTTGATCTCGTTGTCATCGACGGAAAGGCCCGCGGGGTCATTGTTCGCGACATGGTCTCAGGCGAAGTAAAACGATTTGGCGCCCACGCAGTTGTACTCGCCACAGGGGGCTACGGGAACGTCTTCTTCCTTTCTACCAATGCCATGGGTTGCAACGCCTCTGCATCATGGGTTGCTTACAAAAAAGGAGCCTACTTTGCCAACCCTTGTTATGTGCAGATTCACCCTACCTGCATCCCTGTTCATGGGTCGCAGCAATCAAAACTTACCCTTATGTCTGAATCGTTGCGGAATGACGGTCGGGTTTGGGTACCCCGAAAGCTGGAGGACGCAGAAAAGCTGAGAAAAGGACAACTCAAACCCAACGATATTGCCGACGCCGACCGCGACTTCTACCTGGAACGCCGCTATCCCTCCTATGGAAACCTTGTGCCACGTGACGTAGCCTCAAGAGCTGCCAAGGAGCGTTGTGATGCAGGCTTCGGGGTAAATACGGAGGGTCAGGCGGTTTTTCTCGACTTCAAGTATGCCATTGACCGACTCGGGAAAGATACCATTGCCAAACGCTATGGCAACCTTTTCCAGATGTACGAAAAAATTACGGATGTTGATCCATACAAGGAGCCAATGCAGATCTATCCTGCCATTCATTATGCCATGGGTGGAACCTGGGTCGATTACAACCTGATGACGTCGATCCCTGGTTTGTACTGCCTCGGCGAGGCAAATTTCTCAGACCACGGGGCCAACAGGTTGGGTGCTTCGGCATTGATGCAAGGACTGGCGGATGGCTATTTCGTATTGCCTTATACCATTGGCGACTATCTCGGCAATGAGATCATGGTGCCAAGAATCAACACCAATCTTCCTGAATTTGAAAAAGCCGAAAAAGCGGTAGTTGCCAAGCTCGAGCTGCTGTTTAACATCAAAGGGAAAACGCCTGTCGACCATTTCCACAAAAAACTGGGCACCATACTTTGGGACAACGTTGGCATGTCGCGCAACGAGGCAGGGCTCAAGAAGGCCATCGAAGAGATCAAAAAGTTGCGCAAAGAATTTTATACCGATCTTTTGGTTCCCGGAGAGCTCAAGAATGTCAATCCCGAACTCGAGAAAGCAGGACGCGTGGCAGACTTCCTCGAATTTGGTGAACTTCTGGCCAGAGATGCACTCAACCGCAACGAATCATGTGGCGGTCATTTCCGCGAAGAATCTGCCACCGAAGAGGGTGAAGCCAAACGCGATGATGAAAATTTTGCCTACGTGGCGGCCTGGGAATACCAGGGAGTTGACGAGGAACCGGTTCTTCACAAGGAGGAGCTGGTGTTTGAGACCATCCAATTGACCCAACGTAGTTATAAATAATAGTTGAAGACAGAAAAAACAATCAAAATGGCAGATACAATTCTCAACAAAATATATGTAAAGGTCTGGAGGCAAAATAATCCGAAAGCAAAAGGCCGCTTCGAAACCTATCTTGTGGAAAAAGTTTCACAAGGGACCTCTTTCCTGGAAATGATTGACATTCTCAACGACAAGTTGATTCTCGAAGGGAAAGATCCAATTGCCTTTGACCATGATTGCCGTGAAGGAATCTGCGGCATGTGTTCCATGTATGTGAACGGACATGCCCATGGTCCGGATACGGAGGTAACCACTTGCCAATTGCACATGAGGAAATTCAGGGAGGGTCAGACCATTGTGGTGGAACCCTGGCGGGCTGCGGCATTTCCTGTGATCAAAGATGTGATGGTGGATCGTACGGCATTCGAAAAAATACAACAGGCCGGAGGCTATGTGTCTGTCAACACCGGCGGAGTGCCCGATGGAAACGTGCTTCTCATCGGTCAGGATGATGCAGAAGAAGCCATGGATGCCGCAGCCTGTATCGGTTGTGGCGCCTGCGTGGCTACTTGCAAAAACTCTTCGGCCATGCTGTTTGTAGCAGCCAAGGTTTCCCAGCTCGCCAAGTTGCCTCAGGGTAAGATAGAGGCAAAAAGACGGGCCCGGGCGATGGTGGCCAAAATGGATGAGCTCGGTTTTGGCGGCTGTACAAATACCGGAGGCTGCGAGCTGGCTTGTCCGAAGAGCATCTCCATCGCACACATTGCCAGGCTCAACAGGGAATATTTAACTGCCAAACTTTCGGAATAAGAGGTTGAAAGTGGGTCGTGGCGAATTCGTAATTCGTAATTTAAATCAATGAATATCAATAGGGTAGAGATCTACCAAATGCCGGTAAAGCTCGAAGAGCCCTTCGTCATCTCCCTGGGATCCTTCGAATGTGCCAGCAATGTGGTGGTCGTCATCCGAACCGACTCCGGGCTGGCAGGTTTTGGAGAGTGCAGTCCCTTCATGTCGATCAATGGAGAGAGCATGGAGACCTGTCTCGTGGTTGGAAAGTACCTTGCACAGACCCTACTGAACAGGGACCCCCTGGATATTGAAGCCTGCACCATCCGCATGGATCGGGTAATCTATGCCAATTCAAGCATCAAAAGTGCCTTCGACATGGCATTGTATGACATTGCCTCACAAAACGCAGCCCTTCCCCTCTATGCCTTCCTGGGAGGAAAGAAAAGTAAAATTCTGGTAACAGACTACACCGTTAGCCTTGGCGACAAGCACAAGATGGTTCAGGATGCACTGAAGATTGTTGCCGCGGGATTTCAGGTCATCAAAGTTAAACTTGGAGAGTCGTTCGAAAAAGATGTAGAAAGGGTCAGGATGATCAGGGAAGCCGTAGGAGTCAACCTACCTCTTCGCATTGATGCCAACCAGGGTTGGGATACCAAAACTGCAATAGCCACGCTGAAAGCCTTGGAAATATACAACATACAGCATTGCGAGGAGCCTATCCCCCGCTGGAATTTCATGGACTTGCCTGCCGTGAGAAGGGAGAGTCCGATTCCCATCATGGCCGACGAAACATGTTGCGACCACCACGATGCCCAGAGACTGATGGCCATGGAAGCTTGTGACCAGTTAAATATCAAATTGGGCAAATCGGCCGGAATTTTCAATGCCTTGAAGATGATTGAGCTTGCCGAAGGAGCCGGAATGAAAGTTCAGATCGGCGGATTTCTCGAATCCAGGCTTGGCTTCACTGCCGCAGCCCATCTGGCACTTTCCAGCGACAGCGTTGTTTACTTTGATTTCGATACCCCACTGATGTTTGTGGAGGATCCGGTTTCGGGCGGAATCACCTATGGCCAAACGGGTGTTGTTACAGTGCCGGAAGGCATTGGATTGGGAGCGTGGATTGATGAAAAGTATTTGAAGAAGCTCGAAAAGGTTGTACTCTCTTAGTTAGCGAAGAGAACGATTTCAAAGGATCCTATGAATCTTTGAGGAATTTGTCTGAACCATAGATGACTTTCAACCGATGGGCAATGATTCCAATGGTAAAATTTCCTTCACCAAGTGTCTCCCCGTCGGCCTCCCCTGGTAAGAGAGAAGCAGCTGTCAATCCAATCACCTTCCCCGCATGGGTTGAAACCCTTTTGTCCTTTACAAATGCGCCTGAGTAGAGTCCCTTGAAATTGGTGAGAATGCCCCAGATGCCAATTTTGCGGATGACAGTCAGGTGAAAGAGCCCCTGCAAAGGATTGGCTTCCGGCACCTGCATCATCCCTCCCCCGTTGAATTTGCCAATCCCAATGCTCGCGCTAAACAGGTTGACATCCAGGATAGCCCCGTCAATGGTGATCCTGGTAAGTCGGCTTTTGTAGTTGAAGTACCCTGAAGCCAAACTTTGGACATAGACTCTCATCCCAGTCATTCCATTGGATTTTAGGATGTTGGCATTCTTTGCAGCAAGGGCATCGAACCCAAACCCTGCGATGTTCACGAAATATCTTTTGTCAACCACACCTTCCGATTGACGGCTGATTTCACCAACATCCTGACGAACGGTTTGGCCGGCAAGGATTATTTCGATGGCTTTCTGGTATTGGTCCGGAATGCCAAAAGTCTTGATCCAGTCGTTGCCGGTACCAACGGGTATCATCCCCAAGGTTACCTCGTGCAGGGCCGTCTGGTCTGCCAGAAAGATGCCGTTGACCACCTCATTGAGAGAACCATCGCCGCCAGCAACGATCAAATTTGTGGCTCCATCTGCGACAAGTTCCTTGGTAAGTTCAATGGCATGACCCGCATATTCTGATTCATAAAGCCTGAAGGAGAGGCCCGACTCGCGCAACAATTGTTCAATTTTCTTTCTGTCGCGGGCTCCCTTGCCTCCTCCTGCATGCGGGTTCAAAATGACCTGCCACAGTATTTCTTTGTTTTTTGGCATCTGATGGTTCGTTAGTCGATTGTTCCTGACACCAAATCTAAAAAAAAAACGGGTGCAGAAAAATTCTGCACCCGAAAAATATGGCTGGATCTCTTTGAAAATTATTCCTGAACGGCAGCAATACCAGGGAGCACGCGTCCTTCGAGGTATTCAAGCATGGCACCGCCGGCAGTTGAAATGTAGGATACTTTGTCGGCAATGCCAAATTTGTTGACAGCAGCAACCGAGTCGCCACCTCCCACCAGTGAGAAGGCACCCTTGGCAGTAGCTTCGACGATCGCATCGCCGATGGCTTTGGTTCCGACAGCAAATTTCTCCATTTCGAACACACCTACCGGACCGTTCCACAGGATGGTTTTGGATTCACCGATTACTTTTGCAAAATTTTTGATTGTCTCAGGTCCAACATCCAAACCCGACCAGTTGTCGTCGATGGCATAAGAGGAGACCACCTTGGTATTGGCCGTCTCGGCAAAGGCATCCGCCTCGACAACATCCACTGCGAAGTGAAATTGGACCCCTTTTTCTTTGGCCTTCACCAGCAGTTCCCCTGCCAATTCGAGGTAATCATCTTCGCAGATGGAGCCACCAATTTTGCCACCTTGCGCCTTGACGAAGGTGTAAGTCATTCCACCGCCAATGATCAAATGGTCTACCGAATTGAGCAAATTTTCGATGATGGTGATTTTTGAGGAGACTTTTGAACCGCCCATGATGGCCGTGAAAGGCCGTTGCGGGGCCTTGAGTACCTTGTCGAGACTTTCGACTTCGCTGGCTACCAGCAATCCGAAAAGTTTGTCGTTCGGGAAGAATTTGGCAATCACTGCCGTAGAGGCATGTGCGCGGTGGGCAGTTCCGAAGGCGTCGTTGACCCAACAATCACCAAGCAAAGAGATTTGGCGGGCAAACTCTTCGTCGCCTCCCTCTTCTTCAGGATGGAAGCGAAGGTTCTCCAAAACAAGCACTTCGCCTGCCTTTAGGGACGAGGCCATGGCCAAAGTCTCAGCGCCGATGCAATCAGGAGCCATCCTGACTGCTTTCCCTCCGAGCAACTGGCTCAGGTGAGGAACCAGGTGCCGCATCGAAAATTTATCTTCCGGACCCTTTTTCGGACGACCAAGGTGAGACATGATGATGACAGCTCCACCTTTCCCCAGAATGGCATTGATGGTGGGCAATGCGGCGGTCATGCGGGTATCGTCTGTAATGACGAATTGTTCGTCGAGCGGAACATTGAAGTCAACTCTGATTAAGGCTTTCTTGCCTGAAAAGTCATAAGTTTCAATCGTCTGCATATCGTTGTTGTTTAATTTTTTAGGAAGCTCAAAGATAGTGGTTATCTGTTTGATAAGCGTCTTTTCAGTGTTAATTTATTACTAATTCGGAGGGTGATTCGTTCTCAGCCGCCCCTTGTGCCAGTTTTTTTTTACTTTTGGGAAATGAGCCAACGCGGTTCAGGAATCTGCTTAATAGTTGACATGCAATTTAAGGAAGTTATAGGTCAAAACCAGGCCAAAGCGTTGCTGATTCAGTTGGCCAGCGAACAACGTGTGCCACATGCCTTGATGCTGATGGGACCTCCCGGCAACGGGAAACTGGCATTGGCACTGGCCTTTGCGCAATACCTGAATTGCAGGGATCGGAGTGATCAGGATTCTTGTGGCCAATGTAGTTCATGCCTGAAGTACAAAAAATTGATCCATCCTGATCTGCATTTCACGGTCCCTGTCGTCAAGACTTCCTCCCTTTCAAAGCCCACTACCACTGACTATCTTACCAGGTGGAGAGCGTTTTTTCTCGCCAATCCATATCCCTTGTATGAGCGATGGGCCCAAACCATTGCCGAAGAGAACAAGCAGCCCGTTATCTACGTCGATGAGGCGGCGGAGATCATCCAAAAGTTGCACAAAAAATCTTACGAGGCAGCGTACAAGGTCTCGCTGATCTGGCTTCCCGAAACCATGAATCTCTCTTGTGCCAACAAGATGTTGAAGGTACTGGAGGAACCACCAGCCAACTCGCTGTTCTTGCTCGTTACCGAGGAGGAGCAGCGGCTGCTTGGGACCATCCGTTCGAGGTGCCAGACCATACGACTGCCAAAAATTGAAGAGAACGACCTGGCCCAGGCACTTGCCAACCATCCTGATCTTGGAGCCAACAATCCATTTGTAGTCGCCAGAATCGCAAGGGGAAATTACATCCTGGCAGAGGAATTTCTGATGGAAGATGAGGCAAGGAGGTACAACCACCGGCAATATACCTCCCTGATGAGGTCAGGATATGGCAGGAATTTGCAGGAACTGCTGAATTGGTCAGACGAAATTTCGGCCATCGGCAGAACGAGGCAAATCAGCTTTCTAAGGTATTGCAGCGAATTTACCCGAGAAAATTTCATGTCCAACTTTAAACAGCCCGAGCTCATCTCGATGGATGAAGAGGAGGAAAAATTTGCACTAAAATTTGCCCCCTTCATCCAGGAAAAAAATGTGTTGCATCTGTTTACCGAATTTGAAAAATCGCTTCGTGACATCACCTCCAACGGCAATGCGAAGGCAATTTTTACAGATTTGGCCATCAAAATTTCAAAGCTCATCAGGCTTTGAATTGCGGCTTTCAGGAAGTCAAAGGCGCTAACTTTGGCCTAATCTTCTTTTAACACCTGCCAACATGATCAGCTCCGCTAAAATTCATTATTTTTGTAGTGAAGTGACAGCAAATTGTAAATTACAAATTTCACAAGAAAAAAGGCCTATTCATGAAATATCCCACCCAACTTGTCGGAACCAACCGAGATGAAACTTCGGATATTCCCTGCGACCTTTAAAAACAAATTCGCTACGAATGAATTCAATACATAAACCAGTGCGCATGGGGCCTCTGACAATGCATTCACGAAGCATTGCCAAATTGAGCGTGTACAACTGGCTTCAAGACGTTCCGAACACCATCAATGCAAATGGGGTGGTAGAGATCAGATTTAAAAATACACGGAAGGATTATTATACGAATGTCAATGATCTCGCTCTAAAACCCGGTGATGTAGTGGCCGTAGAAGCAAGTCCTGGCCATGACATTGGCGTCGTTTCCCTAACGGGGGATCTTGTTCTCAAGCAGATGAGAAGGCACAAACCCACTTTCGTGGATGGTGAACTCCGTAAAATCTACCGGCTCGCAAAACCCGTCGATATTCAGAAATGGGAGGAGGCCACCCAAATGGAGCACGACACCATGCTGAAAGCAAGAAAGATTGCCGAGGACCTGCGGTTGAATATGAAAATCGGAGACGTTGAATTTCAGGGCGACAAGACCAAAGCCATTTTTTATTACATTGCCGATGAACGCGTCGACTTTCGCCAGTTGATCAAAGTGTATGCCGATACTTTTCGCATCCGCATCGAAATGCGCCAGATTGGTGCGAGACAGGAAGCCGGCAGGATCGGAGGAATCGGCCCATGTGGCCGGGAGCTCTGCTGCAGCTCATGGATCTCCAATTTTGTTTCTGTAACCACCAACTCAGCCAGGTACCAGGAGATTTCACTGAATCCCCAGAAACTGGCTGGACAGTGCAGCAAGCTGAAATGTTGCCTGAACTATGAACTGGATTGCTACATCGATGCCCAGCTTGATTTTCCTCCCACCAATGTTCAGATTGAGACAGAGAAGGGAAATTACAATTATTTCAAAGCTGATATTTTCAAGGGTATTTTCTGGTACGTCCGCGAAAATTTTCAGGGAGGTGGAGTCATCGGCGTTTCTGTCGAAAAAGTCAAGGAGATTCTTCGCCTGAACAGAAGTGGCAAGAGGATTCCAGACCTTACCGGGGATATCATCGAAATCGTTGACGAGACCATTCCAACCTATCAAAATTCTGTTGGACAGGAGAGCCTCGACAGGTTTGATCAAAATTCGAACAAAACAAGACGCAAGAAACGCCACAAACCTGTCTTAACCCGTAAAAATATTTCTAACAACGCCAATGACAGCGCACAAGATCCCAAAACCGAATAAATCGGCAGCACTCTTTGTCCTATGCCTGGTATTGCTCTTTTCATGTCACCGGAAGAGTGTCTACAGCGATTACAAAGCCTTGAAAGGAGCCAAATGGCACCAGGATTCGATCCTGAGGTTCGACATGACAGTACCCGATTCTACCAAAATATACAACCTGTTCCTCAACGTTAGAAACGAGGGGAGATACCCTTACAGCAACCTTTTCTTGTTTGTAAAAATTATTCCCCCGAAGGGAAAAATTCTCAATGACACCATCGAACTCTCCCTGGCAAGTCCCGAGGGGAAATGGTTTGGCCACGGATTGGGAGACCTGTACGACATGAAATATCCCTACAAACAGGCCACTTTTTTCCCTTCCGCCGGTTATTATCGCTTCGAAGTTCGACAGGGAATGCGATCCGAAGATGGCTTCCTGAGAGGCATTCATGATTTCGGGATTACACTTGACCAGAGCAATTAGCTGAATAGTTGATGAGCAAGAACAAGCTAGCCAAGTTTGAGGAGGTACACGCACTGCCAAATGTCGTGGAAGTAGCCTATGCCGCACTGATGGAAGGCCCTTATGAACTTAGGGGAAAATGGAAGAGAAGTTTTTTTGGGAATGATGCCCCCATCGTCCTGGAGCTGGGCTGCGGAAAAGGAGAATATACGGTTGGATTGGCCGAAAACTATCCTGGTAAGAATTTCATTGGAATAGATATCAAAGGATCAAGAATCTGGCATGGTGCAAAAGCTGCCCACGACAGAGGTTTAAAAAACGCTGCCTTTCTGCGCACCTATGTAGAATTACTGCCCTCGTTTTTCGATGCCAATGAGGTCGATGAAATATGGATCACCTTCCCCGATCCACAAATGAAAAAAGAACGCAAACGCCTTACTTCCACCAAACTACTTGCTCATTACGGCAGCGTATTGCAACAAGGTGGTGTGGTGCATCTGAAAACAGACAGCAACTTCCTATTCCAATATACCAAGGCACTTGTTCACCTCAATGATTTTATCACTGAGGCCGAAACCGAAGATCTTTATAGTTCGGCCTATGCCAATGAAATTTTGGGAATCAAAACCTATTACGAAGAACAATGGCTGGCCCGGGGTTTGAAGATCAAATACCTCAGGTTCATCCCTCATTTCGAGAACCTGTGCGAACCCAAAATCGATATTGAATGGGATGATTACAGAAGTTTTGGCAGAGACAACAGGAGCAGCGCCATTTATGAATGATTTTTACGAAAAGGTCTACGAAACAACCAGGTTGATACCTCCCGGCAAGGTCACCAGTTACGGTGCCATTGCGCGATTTCTGGGCACAGGAATGTCGGCCAGGGTGGTGGGATGGGCCCTGAATGGGTGCCATCAGAAGGAGCCATTTGTTCCTGCCCATCGGGTCGTCAACCGAAATGGACTATTGACAGGCAAAATCCATTTCCACCCTCCTTCCGCAATGCAAGAGCTGCTTGAAAATGAGGGTGTTGTTGTAATAGATGACGCTGTAGTCAATTTTCAGTCCCATTTCTGGGATCCGATAAGCGAATTGCGATGAGCCTTCAGGCGGTAGCGAATCTCTATTTCAGTTGCAAAAACTGCAACTTTGACAAAGATCCTCCGTATAAAAACCGCAAGCTGCATGGTTCTAAAACTTTTGACACACCAAAATCTTTTCTGTAATTCACTCATTCATATGGCATACAAACCAACCCCCCATATCTCATAACTCATATCTCATATCTCATATCTCATATCTCATATCTCCCCATGCCCCTACTACCCAAAAATATTTCAGACACCCTGAAACGAATCATGTTCCCCGGATCAGGAAAAAACATTGTCGAACTTGAAATGGTTCAGGAGATTAGAATCGCAGGTCGTCGCATCAGCTTTTCCCTCATCTTTCAATCGGAAGAAGATCCCGCCATCCAGCCAGTGGTTGAAGCTTGTTCGGATGTGATCAGGCGTGAGCACGGAGCCGACTGGGAAATCAACATTACCCCAAAGAGTGCTGTTCGAATGTCTCCTCCGGTCCTTCCCGGGGTGAAGAATATTGTGGCTGTGGCGTCAGGCAAGGGAGGCGTTGGAAAGTCTACGATGGCTGTTAACCTTGCGGTGGCGTTGGCCAACCGGGGTGCCAGCGTAGGGTTGGTGGATGCCGACATTTTTGGTCCATCCATCCCTAAAATGTTCGGCGAAGAAGATTCCAGGCCCTATTTTGAAAAGATTGAAGGGCGCGACCGCATCGTTCCCATCGAGAAATACGGTGTCAAATTTTTGTCGATAGGGTTTTTTGCCAAAAAGGATGATGCGCTCATCTGGCGAGGTCCGGTAGCCTCCAATGCTTTGAAGCAGTTGATTATGGACGGAAACTGGGGGGAACTTGATTTTCTTCTCGTGGATCTTCCTCCCGGTACAAGCGATATTCATCTAACTCTGGTTCAGACAGTTGCAGTTACAGGAGCCGTCATTGTCACCACTCCTCAGGATGTCGCTCTGGCCGATGTAGTGAAAGGGGTCTCGATGTTCAACAGCAAATCGATCAATGTCCCGGTACTTGGCATCATTGAGAATATGTCGTGGTTTACTCCTGCAGAACTGCCAGAGAGTAAGTACTATATCTTCGGCAAGGATGGCGGCAAAGAACTTGCCGAAAAAATGGGACTTCCCTTGCTGGGACAGGTGCCGCTGGTTATGAGCATCCGCGAAAGCGGTGACAAGGGTCTGCCTGCTGCATTCGATGAGGAGAGCGCTACGGGAATGGCTTTCGAAAAATTGGCGGGTGCCCTGATCGAACAACTCGAACACAGAAACATTTTTTTTAAGCCTACCGAGAAAGTAAAGGTGCAGCGGAAGTGATTTTTTCAGCAATTTTGAGTTAATTTGTGTACCAAATTTATTCAAAATAGCTTGAAGAGGCTCCGTTTATACCTGGCTTTCACCTTTCCGGTACTGTTGTTGTTTTTCGGTTGCTCAACCCAGAAAAACACGGCTGTCTCGAGGTATTACCACAATTTGACCTCTCATTACAACGTCTATTTCAATGCAGGTGAGAGTGTGAAAGAGGGCTTACAGCGCATGGATAAATCTGTAACAGAAGACTATACGCATCTTTTGCCCATTTTCCCCGAGACAAACGAGAAGGCGGCTCTTGCAGCCTCTTCCGAGATGGAATATGCCATCCAGAAATGCCTCAAGCTGATCGCCAACCATTCCATCACCAAGAGTCCGGTACGCAAAGCCAACAATTCGGAGGTGTACAAATCGTTCGCATCGCAGGGAGAATACAACAAATGGATAGATGACACCTATCTTTTGATGGGCCGTGCCAGCTATTACCTGCACGATTACCGCAAGGCCCAGGATGATTTTAATTACATCCTTCACAATTTTGCCAACCAGCCTACCAGAAATCCCGCCTACCTCTGGCTGGCAAGGTGTGACATTGAAACAGGGGAAACTGAAAAAACAGTCGAAATTTTCAAACTTCTCGAGCGCGATGGCAACCTGCCTGTGACCATCAGAAAGGATCTCTTGCTGGTCAAGGCTTACTATTACTTGTTGAAAGACAACCCAAAAGAGGTGATCCCGTTGCTGAATCAGGCACTCAAATTCAAGCTCAACAAAAAAGAGAAAAGCAGGTACAACTTCATCCTGGCTCAACTCTACACCCGGCAGGGGAATGAGGAGGAGGCCATTGCGGCATATACCCGGGTGCTCAAATCGAGACCACCCTACCGGATGAAGTTTGAAACCAAAATCTCCCTCCTCGAACACTCCAAAGCCGGCAACAAAGAGATTGACCTGGCCCTGACCAGAATGATACGGAATGGGAACAACCATCCCTATCTCGACCGCATTTATTTTGCAAAAGGTACCGTGGCTCTCAAATCCAAGGCCATACCAGAAGCAGTGCGCGATTTTCAGTCGTCTGTGGCCTTCAGCACCGACAACAACAGCCAAAGGGCACTCTCCAGCCTGACTGTAGCCCGACTATTCTTTGAACAGAACAACTACCGCCTTTCATCCTGCTATTACGACAGTGCATTGGCCGTCATCGATCAGAACTATCCAGGATACGAAGAGATTTTGACGAAGACCAATGGATTGGCTGCCCTTGTCAAAAATCTCGATGTGGTTTCCAGGGAGGACAGTCTTCAGAAAATTGCAAAATTGGGAGAAAAAGAGCGAACCTCCTACATCAACAAGCTGATTGCCAAAGTAGCAGAGGCCGAGGCACTTGCCGAAAGAGAGAAGCAGAAGGAACAAAACAACCAAAACTACTTCCGAAATCAACAATACCGGAGCTCCTCCTTCAACACCAGTCAGAGTGGTGGACAGAACAACAGCCAATGGTATTTCTACAATCCGGTTACGGCAGGTCTGGGCAAAACAGAATTTCAACAGATATGGGGCAAACGAAAACTGGAAGACAATTGGCGAAGGAAAAATAAAATCGCACTGAATGTGGCCGAAGGTGATCAGCAGTCGGTTGCAGCTGATGTAGTTAAGAAGGATCTTCAAAAGACCAAGGAGTCGAATCCCAAGATGGCGGAATTTTATTTGCAGTACCTTCCGCTCACGGATTCCCTGATGCAAATCTCAAACGATCGGATTAAATCGGCACTCTTTGCCGCCGGACGCATCTATGTAAGTTCACTGAAGGACGATGCGCTGGCTGTCAATATGTTTGAGACACTCAACAACCGGTACCCCCAGAGCATGTATGAGCTTTCTGCCTGGATCGAACTCCACAAAATGAAGTACCAGACGGATCTCTACGGCAGTAAAATAACACAGAAGTACCCTGAATCGAATTATGCAAAATTCTTGCTGAATCCGAACTTCTTCAAGGAGATGGAAATTAGCAGGCAACTGCGGGAGCAAAAGTATGGCGAAGCCATGGCACGCTACAAGCAGGGAGATTTTACTGCTGCAGGTCAGTTGGGATCAGAAGTCCTAAAATTGCAGCCGGATAGCCTGCTGTTACCCAAGGTGAAATTTGTGGAATTGGTGGCCAAGGGGAAAAATTCGTCTCAGGAAGAGTTCTCCAAAATGCTGGATCAATACCTGTCCGAATTTCCCGGCTCACCGGCAAAACCGGTTGCGCTTAAAATCAGGGAACTTATCAAACAGAACTCTTTGGCAGAACTCGAAAAGATGATCGCCAGGATTGATTCTGCCGGCAGGAGCAACCCGTCCCTCCAAAACAACAAAATCAACGATCAGTTTGGCGGAAAATATTCTTACGATGAGGAGCTTTTTCACTATTTCGTCATCTCTTTCCCAAAGGAGGCCAAAGTGGACGTAAACCGTCTCATATTTGATATTGCCAATTTTAACATCGACTACTATACCTCTTTCGATTTCGACATTGAGGAGATCAAACTCAACGATACCATCAACCTTGTTGTCGTACGCAGTCTGCCAAACAAGGAGGAAGGTCTGGGTTATTTTGGGAACATTCTCAAACAGAAGACCGTCTTCAAAACCTTGAATGGCGTTAATTATCACTATTTTATAGCCTCCTCTCCCAATTACAGGAAAATGATTTCCGATCAGGATCTCCTCGATTACCTGCGGTTTTTCGTTCAGAACTACAGCAAAAACTCCTCCCCGGTCAAATAAATCAGCCTCTATGAGCTCCAACTAAAAATGACCCATTGGGGCTATTATTTTCCCAGTTTATTATTGGTTATTTAGTTTTCGAAAAAGTGTCATCCTGCGGGTCATTTGACCTCCGACTGTATCCTCATTTCTAAAAGTGATTTACTTCAAACAGCATCCATTTTTAACCTGTTTCGAGTCAATTTAGAAATAGTATAAATAAAATTTTGTTCAATAACCAATTGTAATTTTCTATAAATTTGTTTGAAACAAGCCAATATTACTTTCCAAACCGGCCCCTTATCTGGGATGGAATCCTCCTAAATGGGAATGACAAACATTCTCCTCAATGTGCTCTTAACCAAATAATATAAACATAATCAGATAATTAACTAAATCATTTCCCAATGAAGAATTTAATTAAACAGGCCGCCTTCCTGTTCGTACTCATTGCCTTTGTGAATACAGTCGTTGCGCAGCAAGCGGCTAAACCTGTCAAGGAACAAGTTTCTGAGACTTACTCACGCCTATCTGTTACATTTTTCATGGGCGCACCCAGTGGTGGAAGCGCCGTTCCTGCAAATGATGCAGGGAAGATTAAATTTTCGGACAAATACTTTAACCACAATCTCAAGAACCTGGATCTTCCGCTTGGACCCGATTTCGCCTTGCTTACTTTCGACAAAAAACGCGCCTATCTGAGTGATATGCTGACCAAACAGGGCATTGGCAGAAAAATGGTAGCCAAATGGTTCAACAGGCAGGAGAACGGGATGATGAATCTCGATTACATCCACCAATCGGGATTGTACAATGCCAATGATCAGGATGTTAAAATGGCCGTTGCCGCCAAACGCGGGGATGCATTTTTAAAGGATGCAGGCCAGAATCTTGTCAACAAGACCTACGTACTGATACTGGTTCCGAATGATGTCAAATCGAAAGATGACGGCAAAACCCGTGGATGGGAGTGTCAATACGACCTCTTCTCCTTCCAGCTGGTATTCACGCCGGATGTGGTGGCCAATTTCTACAATGTCTGGCCTTATGACGATGATGCTGCCGCCATCAAACAGACAAAAGTAGCTGCCTTCGACACACTTACTTTCAAATTTGCAGATGTTTACAACAAACCGTTCATGTCGGCATCCACTTCGGAAACCCTAACCAACAACAAGACCCCTAAATCACTAGATCAGCTGATGGATGAACTTGTCAACCACATGTATGAAAGTGCGACTTTTGCCCTCGATAAAACCATCGAAGAGTTCAGGGTAAAGGTGAAGGTCTCGAAAATTCATCCCACCAGGGCCAAAGTCGGCAAAAAAGAGGGATTGAAATGCGACCAGCAATTTTTTGTCTTCCAGTACAAATATGACGAAGCTACCAAACAAGTCTCACCAGTCAGACAAGCGGTCGTCAGAGCGACAAGCAATATTGTTGACAACCGTACTGTCGCGACGGGATCGAGCCCCGAAAGCAGCTTCTACCAGACCTACGGCGGTACCATCGGCGAGGGAATGATCCTTCAGCAACGCCTCGATTTGGGTCTTTCCGCAGTTGCTGGCTTCGAGGTGGGTGGCATTGGCGGATTGGATTTCAATCTAATGTTCCGCACCGGACCGGTTTCCAACATTACATCCTTGTACCTGATGGTGGATATTGGTTTTGATCCTTCCAAAACTGCCAGTTCAACCAAATTTACCGAAAGCAAATACAATTTCACAAGATATTCCATTGGCGTTGGAAAGGGATTGCGCTTCGCGCGGATTGTCGAGCTTACACCCTACGTCCAATATGGAATTGAACAGACCAAAGACAAGAGTTACAAGGACATTCAGACCAGTCTGATCAAAAGTGGTGCCATGTTGGGATTTAACCTCACCCACAACATTTCACTTCTCGGTCAGTTAAATTATTACATGCCAATTGGCGACATTTCGGTGAAGGATGGTAACGACACCAAGGTGGATGTTTCAGGCTGGACCAAGAAAGCGTGGACAGATCATTTCAAGGACCGCACAGGAACTTCCATTATGTTTGGCTTACGCATGGAATTTTAATTTATTCATTTGCCTCATTTGCAAAATTTATCATGAGAAAGAGCATTATTACCGTTTTTATGCTGGCCATCTCGCTCACCGCGGTGCTTGGTCAGACCCGTAAGGAGCGCAAGGCCATGTACGACAGCAAGTTCAATTACGAGCTCGCTTGTCTGGGTGTCGGGCAGGATGGCACCAAATTACTGAAAGTGTGGGGATATGGCAAAAAGGTCGACAATGCCATTTACGATGCCAAACGCACTTCTGTAGCGGCTGTCATTTTCAGGGGCGTACCCGGTGGCAATGGCGCAGCACCAACACCCTCCATTCTTCCGGTAGATGGCTATGAGCAACACATCGATTTCTTTGACGAATTTTTCAAGGATGGCGGTATGTATCTGAGTTTTGTCAACTTGACTACCGACGGAACTCCCGGTGGGTCAGACAACATCAAGATGAGCCATGGTTACAAGGTAGCCGTGAGTGCCTCCATAAATTTTAATGCTCTGCGTAAATACTTGGAAGACAAAGGAATCGTCAAGAGAATGGATGCAGGATTTTGAGTTCATTTGCAAATTTTACCAATAATATTCAGAACATGAAGAGAATAATTTTATCCCTTGTTTGGTGCGCGGCGGTCCTGTTCGCATGGGGCCAGGCAAAAAAACCTATCATCATGGTGGTTCCCAGCGACATCTTCTGTGTCTCCCACGGCTTTACCATGACCGTCAATGTAAATGGCAAAGATGAGGTGTTGCCCGATTATAAAAAGGCCATGCAAGGCAGCGAAGAGCTACGGATGGTAGTTATCAAGATGGGAGCCATCATGACGGAAAGAGGCTTCCCGCTGAAGGATCTGGAGCAAACGCTCAAGAGTATCGACACGCAGAGTGCAGAGCTATCGATGCTCACTTCCAAGAGCTCCAGTGCTGCCATCAAGGAGACCCCCATCGATGTATTGAAAAGAACTGCGAAGGCAGATATCATCATGGACATCGATTTCAACATCAAAAGACAGGGACCAAACAATTACATCACCTTCGCACTGAAGGGATTGGATGCCTATACCAACAAACAGGTTGCAGCTGCCGCAGGAACCGGCAAACCCTCTTCGTCGGCTACTGCCGACCTTTTGCTCGAAGAGGCCGTGCTAAGTCACATGGATGGATTCAATGGTCAGCTGACGACCTTCTTCAACGACATGTTTACCAATGGCCGCGAAGTAGCCATCACCTTACGGGTTTGGGACAATGCCGGTGTCGATTTTGAACAGGACTTCGATGTGAAGGGGACGAATGACCAGCTTAGTTTTCACATTGAGAACTGGTTTACAGAAAATACTGTCAGCGGACGTTTTTCTACCATCGATGCAACTGCCACGATGATGCGCTTCGAGCAGGTTCGCATCCCGATGATGTTTACCCTCAACGGCCGTGAGGTGGCCATGGATACCAGAAGATACGTCTCTCAGCTGAGCAAGTACCTTGCCGGACCACCCTTTAACCTGGACAATAAAATTTACCAGCGAGGACTTGGTGAGGCCTGGATCATCATCGGAGAAAAATAAACGGGAAGAAAAAGCTTTAAAAATTCGCAAAGTGATTTGGCCGATTCGTCCTATTTCATTCTGAAATAATTGTGAGATACCCAATGTTAAAAATAAACCATATACGCATGAAAATCCGAAAATTTGGAGTATTGTTCCTGGTAATTTGCTCCTTTTTCACCCAAAATACCAGGGGCCAGAACAGCATGGGGGCTGCCGATGATTTCGCCCGCATCGCCATCGCGCCAACCATTCCCGATGCGATGAAGAAAATGCCCAAAGGGGCACAAGACATGCTTCTTGGTAAAATGAGACAAATCATTGGCCTCAACGGAATGAGCGCCCTCAACAACGCCCCTTTGTTCATCATGACACCCCAGTTGATGGTGCTCAGCAACGATGTGACACCCACCACTCCCCCCATGTACACCTACAACATGGAGGTGGTCTTCAACCTCGCCGACAGGTACACCGGAAATGTCTATGCCACGACTTCCCAGTCACTCAAAGGTGCCGGAAAGACGGAGCAGTCGGCCTACAACAATGCTTTCAGCGAAATCAACATCCGCAATGGAAAGTTCAAGGTGATGATGGAAAAAGGGAAAGAGGCGATCGTGGAATATTTCAATTCCAACTGTGATTTGGTAATTTCAAGAGGGAAAAGCCTCGCCGACCAGCGCAATTGGGTGGCATCGCTTGGTTTGCTCAATTCCATCCCACCCGTCTGCCGCGAATGCTTCGACAAGGCCAATGAAGTAGCCAGCGAAATCGGACGCAACATGCCTGTGATCACTACCGTGGAGGAGAAGGTGAAAATCGAAAAAGAGCCCGAATATACGGAAGGACAAACGATTGATCTCGGCAACAAGATATTTTTGAAATTCAAAATTGCCAAAAAGATAGGAGATAAAATATTTGTCTATTTTGCACTTATCAACAAAAATCCAGAAGATTATATCCAGAAAATGTATCGGCTGTATGAGACCATGCTGATCGACAACAATGGAGATGAGAAAAGAATCAATACCATGAAAATTGGTTCGAGGGAGAGCAACAACTACCTCGATGTGACCATTCTTCCTGAGGTGAATACGGAGGTGATCTGCGAATTTCCCAAGATTAACGAAATCAAGTACCTGCGTTTTTACATCAACGACAACTTCTTCAAATTCAGAAATCTGCCGATTACCAAATAATTATCAGTATGAGAAAACATTTTTTGATCACACTGATCGCATGGTCAGTCCCGCTGTTGCTGATCGCACAGTATTCGGTTCAGGAGAAGAGCGGTAAGAAGCCCGATTGGACCATGAGCATGGAAAAGGGATTCATTGTCGGAATAGGCAATGGATCGGCTGTAGCAGATGCCAAAGACAATGCCATGGTAAATGTAAAAGCCCAGATCACCACAGCAGTGGCCGACTTCATCTCCTCTTCGTCCGTTTCCAAAAGCACAGAAATAACTGCCAACAAGTTGAACGAACTCTACCAGAGTTTTTCGAATGTCATTACCACCCAATCGGGGAAACGCGACTACCTGCAGGGGGTTTCTGCATCGAATGTTGTGGCATTTTATTGGGAGAAGCAGGTCGATAAACAATCAAAATCAATTAAATATCAGTACTTTGTAAAATATCCCTTTAGCCAGTTCGACCTTGATGACCTGGTGCAGGACTTCAGGATGAAGGACCAGCAGTTGACAGAGGAGATGGAAAAAGTGTTGGCCCTGTTGGTTGGTTACAACACCATCGAGGAGCTGATCCAATGCCAGAGCCAGCTCTCGAAACTGGAACAGATATTTATAGATGAACGCAAAAGCAAGTGTCAGGTTGGAATCGAACGCTGCAGGGCCCTGCTGGCCTCAACCTATCTCGCTGATGCCGGAAGCGAATTGGGCAAGGTACGGTTCAGTATCAAGATTGGTGACAAGGTCGTACGATGTGCAAAAGTACCCGTCATTAATTCACAATGCGCCAGAATCGAAGATCGCCGACTGGGCATCGAGGTATGCGAAATCTCCTACAAATTCGATGAGTGTTACGATGAGCCCGGCAACAACGTCAAGGTATCCTACTCATTCGGCAATGCGAAACCCGAAAAGATGTTCTATTTTGACGTAGCAGAGACCAAAGCCGAACTGATGATCAGCGGAAATATCAGGATCATGGGTGGTGATGTGCTGGGAGACAAGGTGACCAATGCCGTCTGCGTGATCCCCATCAAATCTAAATTTGACAGTCCCTGTGCAGTGACCAATCTGAAACTTGAATGGAAAGAGTCGGGTATCGTTCTGGATCTTCCTGTAACTGATACATTCAACGGCAAAGGGCAGCACGATTTGAGGGTTACCATCCCAAATGAACTTCCGGTTTCAAAAATTTCCAACGCTGTGAAACCAATCAAACAACTAAATGGGTCTATCCTGTACAACTCGGTAAAAACAGGTAAGAGCTCGGCCATCAGGATTTACAGAATGGATTATACGACCGGATGGTAAAGCCCGGTTTGAAACACGGTTCAACAGAGGATCCACAAACGAGTTATATAAAAATGATTACAAACACTTTAAGCTTAACAAAAATGAAAACAAGCAGATTTTTTTCAATGGTAATGGGTATTTTATGCTTTGCACTGCTGCTCGGTACCTCCGGATGCAAAACCGCAAAACAAGTCGTCCCAAAGGGTGAGGAAATTGTCGAACTTCCTTGCAACGGACCTGAATTCTTCACGAAAAAAGGGATGATCAGGGCCTCTGCATCAGGTGAAAGTGCAGACCAGATGTTGGCCAAGAAGAAGGCACAGGCCAACTCCAGGGAACAATTGGCTGCTACGCTGAATGTGACCATCAAGAGTGTTGTAGACAATTACTACAGTTCAAAAGCCATCGACAATGTTGAACAAGCCAAAACACGCTTCGAAGGATTGACCCGTCAGGTAATCGATCAACAACTTACAGGTGTTGCAACCATCTGCGAGAAATTGACAAAAACCAAACAAAACACTTACAAATGCTACATTGCCCAGGAACTCAACGGTGATGAGATTCTACAGGGGATCCAGAAAAAAATCTCTTCCGACGAAAAGCTGAGACTCGATTTTGAATACGAAAAATTCAAAACCGATTTCAACAAGGAGATCGAAAAAGGAGCCAAATAGACAGATCTGATTAATTTTTAAATAGCATACTAATTATCCGGCAGATTGATCCCTGTACAAGGTTCAATTTGCCGGGTATTGGCATTTTCGCAACACGAGTCGTTTTCCACCCCCTAAATATCGGATACCATGAAGAAAATGATCAGTTTGATCCTGGTTCTGACCCTCGCCTGCACCATCCCGGCAGGTGCCCAAACTTTTGAGGAATACCAGAAACAGCAGCAGCAGCAGTTCAACAACTATGTGAAGGAGCAGCAGGAAGGAATGCAGAAGCTGCAGCAGGAGTACAATGATTTTGTCAAAAAGCGAAACGAAGAATTTGCGAAATACCTCGAAAAAGAGTGGGTCAATTACCACGCCATCAAGGCCAACAAGCCGGTGGATGCACCCAAACCCCCCGATCCACTTAAATATGAGGCTCCCAAACTCGCACCTCCACCATTAAAAGTGGTGGTAAAAGAGCTGCCTGTCGTCTTGTTGCCCAAGGCGGAACAGGAACGCCCGCAACCGCTGCCGGTACCCGACAAAACCGCACGCCGACTCGAAGTGCCTGTCGACTTCTTCGGTCAGAATCTGGTCATCAAGACAGATCCGCGCATGCTCGATTTTTCTCTTGGCAAACCTGGTCAAAATGAGGTAGCCCGTTTCTGGCGCAAGATGTCAGAAACAAACTATGGCGATGTACTGATGCAGATCAACATCATCAAAGAACAATTGAACCTGAACGACTGGGGAATGTATCAACTTATCAATCAGTTTTCTGCAAAAATTGCTCCCGACAACAATGCCACAAAAACGCTCTACAACTGGTTCCTGATGACGGTTTCCGGCTTCCAAAGCCGTTTGGCTTATTCCGAAAAGGCCAACAAGTTGTATTTGTTGGTACCTTCCATGAACAGCGTCTTCGGCTGTCAGTTCCTAAAGTTCAATGGACAGGAATACTATTTTATCTCGAACGTGGGGGAAGATGTAGGAGCCGTTCTTACTTACGATCAGGACTACGGGAATGCAGGGAAGAGACTCAACCTGACAGTTACCAAACCACTCAATTTCAAAGAGAAATTCGTCGAAAAGAAATTTAATTTTTCCTCCGATTATCCCGAGTTGACCCTGAATGTTCCCCAAAATGAAATGGCATTGTATGCTACCTATCCGCAAACCGATTTCTACGTCACCATGTCTGCCCCAATGAATCCGGGAATGAAGGAGGAGTTGATGGCCTATTTCGAAAAAAATACAAGAGACAAAAATCCAGTCGAGAAGGTTGCTATTCTGTTGGAATTTACGCAAAAAGCGTTCCCATACAAGACTGACCAGGCGCAGTTTGGTTACGAAAAATGGGACTTCCCCGACGAAATTTTCTATTATCCATTCAGCGATTGTGACGACAGGGCAGCTCTTCTCTCATGGCTTGTCTACAACATTGCCAAGTTGGATGTGGTGGGTATCCTCTTCCCTGGGCATGTCAGTACCGCAGTGCTCTTTCC
Organism: uncultured Tangfeifania sp.; assembly: GCA_964528535.1. GTDB lineage: Bacteria > Bacteroidota > Bacteroidia > Bacteroidales > Prolixibacteraceae > CAINVV01. Next base: position 28,329 of record CAZGSQ010000027.1, read on the forward strand.
AAATGAGGTGCCCGGAGATTTTGTTACGGCTGGAAATAAAAAATACATCATCTGTGACGGAACTTTTATAGGAGCTCCCATTGGCCGGGCCATGCCACAATTTGCGGGTAAATCTGGTGAGATCATTCAGCGACCTGGCCTAAACGGCGACGAACTCCTCGCCGAAAAACTCTGGGACAAGGTGATTCAGCAGGGTGGCTATCCTGGTGACGGCAAATGTGATGTAGCCGATGGACAAGGCAACATTATCCTGACCGGATGGTTCGACAAGGCTTTAAACCTGGGGAAAGTGCCCATTCTACCAACTGGAGCCAGGGATCTGTTTGTAGCTTCCCTGAACAAGGATGCCAACGTTAACTGGGTGAAAATCGTAGAAGGAAGTGGCGCAGAATATGTGACAGGTATCGTGAAAGATCCCGCAGGAAATTTCATCATCTCAGGCAACTTCTCGGGTGAGATCAAGGCAGACACCAAAAATATCAAATCCGAAAAGCCTGAACAATCTCTTTTTCTGCTTTCAATGAAACCGGGAGGAGCAATCAATTGGATGACACCCGTCTTCTTTGATGAGATGAAGAGCCGCGACAACATCTACTACCAGGTGCAGGTGGATACCAACGGCAAATTGCTTGGAACCGAATACCTGCCGCAGCAAAGTATGAACTGGAAGAATCTGTTGCTGCTTGACGAAAAAAACAACCTGCTCGCTACAGGAGGTTTTAGTTCCCTTCCGGGGATGATCAAGCGGACAGGAGTAGTCAATGATGCGGCTACTTATGATGTCACCGCCTTGCTCAAGGAGAAGAATGATGTGCTGATCAAGAGTGGTTGCGACAAGGGAGCCGCCGGATTGTTTGCCGCCTTTACCATGCTGTCTGATTTCGAATCGAAACTCTCCGGGAAATTTGTTCAGGAGGCACTCGATAAGTACAACCCAACCTTCAAAACCAAGAGTCCCAATCTTTACAAATGCTTTGGCGTAGTTGAGTTTATAAAGAATGCAAATGGGATCATTACGCTTCGCACCCTCGACAACCAGTTTATGGCAGTCGACAAGATGAAGATAAGCAGCGATGCCAACATGAAAATGTGCATCACTCCGGAAGGCGATGCCCGAATTGACTTCATTTCGGGTGCCAAGGTTGGCAAGGCTTTTATCTGGTTTGCCCTCAACAGCGTCACGGTAGTGAAGAAGAACGGCGATCTCATTTTTGATTATTCAAAAGATCACACGAAGGCCAGCGTCAATATCAACAAGGATATTCTGTTTTAAACCCCTCAGAGACCTGTCAGGATTCAAGACCTGACAGGTCTTTCTACAATAGGAAACTCAGGTCATCCTGATCAGTCAACTCCGTGGGAACAAGCCCATTCTTAAAGATTCGAACACTTGTTTTTCCCACGAGGGAAAGTTGGTCCCCTTCGCGCAGGAGCATGGTTCCTTCGCGTAAACCAACCACAAAAGTATCGGGATTGATAGCCAGGAACTCCTCTATTCTTTGTTCACGGGTCTCACCTCCATGACCTTCGGGATTTTTGTCGAGGTAATGGGGGTTGATTTGAAATTTAACCAGGTTGAGGCATTCGAACCCGTTTGGATCAACGATCGGCATGTCGTTGGTGGTCCGAAGTGTTGGACAGGCGACATTGGAACCTGCGCTCCAGCCCAGGAATGGTATTCCCGCCACGACACGCTCCCGGATCAAAGGGAACAGACCCCGGTCGTTCATCATCCTTACCAGCTGCCAGGTATTTCCTCCTCCCACCACTATGGCATCGGCCTCTCTGATGGCCTTCTCAGGATTAGCAACGCCGTGAATGCTTGTGAGCGAATGAGAAATTCCGGCGAATCGCTCCCTGACCCTTGCTTCATATACATCAAATGAGAATGTGACAGCAGCAAATGGTAGGAACAGAATCTTCAATGGCCTGTCTCCCAAGAACCGAGAGATCATTGGCATTGGATAGCTCAGGTAGGGCTCACCCGGCATCGTGGAATTACTGATTAATAATAACCTCATATTCAAATATATATCCAGATTTAGGATGAATTTTGAAGGTAGCCTCCCAACATCCTAACTTATAACTCCTAACTTATAACTCATTTGTTGGTAAGCTTGTTTTCTACCATCCTGTTGTTGTATTGCTGCAGAAATGCCCTGAACCTTTGGAAGTGTCTTTCCAAAGCGGTATCCTTGCGCTCAGCAAGATTATTTTGGTAAAATGGATCTTCCTTGTACTTGTAAGCAGTGATAATTGTCTGTCCATCTGAATGAAGCAGGTAATCGTCCTCCATAAATTGGTAATAACCATTGATATAGTTTATTGCAAAAGGATGGTCTGAAGTTTTGAACCTGTCATTGCCAAAGGCGAAATAGGGGGCATCAAACTTCAGGTACCCCAAAACCGTGGGGAAAATATCGATTTGCTGCATCAAAGTTGGGTCGAGGCCCACCAGATCACTGTTTGGCCGGTGAAAAATAATGGGGATTGAAAACAGCCCGGTAGAGGAGATGTACTCTTTGTGTTCGTTCGATGGCAAGGAGTGGTCGGAGGTCAGGACAAAGAGTGTGTTGTTGTACCATGGTTGTTTGGATGCCTCCTTAAAAAACAGTCTCAGTGCGTTGTCGCTGTACTCGATGCATTTGTACAGTGGATTCGGACCTCCCTTGAACACATTTTCATATTTTTTGGGTAGAATGTAGGGATCGTGTGAGGAAAGCGTAAATACCGAGGCGACGAAAGGTTCTTTCAAGGTACCGAAAGTTCTGGCACAGTAGTTCAGAAACAGCTCATCCGGGATGCCCCAGAAGCCGTCAGAATCCTCTTTCCTCCCATATTCATTCTGACCGAAATATCTTTTTATGGAGAGCATGTTGGTAATCGAATTGAAACCCATCGAACCATTCGGTGCACCATGAAAAAATCCGGCATCGTAACCCTTCTTTTTAAGCGTAGCAGCAAGTCCCTCCAGTTCGTTCAGGGAGTAGCGGGAGAGGACAAATGGTTGTTCAAGAGAGGGTATTCCTGCAATGACGGATGGAATGGCATCAATCGATTTCATTCCATTGGCAAACGAATACTTCCAGGTATAGCTGCGTTGGATCAATGAATCCAGAAATGGCGTGTATCCCTTGTAATGGCCACCTTCGAGGTCCGGGTTCAGGATCCCGACCACCTCTTTTTTGAAGCTTTCCAGGATCAGCACCACCACATTCATCGGTTTAAAACTTCCGGAAGGATATCCGGGATGAAGGGGAGAATAAATTTTCTCAGCCTCTTTTTCGTCAAAAAATTTAATCTTATCCAATTTTTTGGCGTTGAGTGTCCGTATGATCGAGAAGGGGGTGTTCAAAACAATGGCTGATTCTATTGGCTTTTTAATCTTTTCCAAGGAGTTGCTGATGGTGATCGGCCTTGTTGTGCCCGTAAAACCACCCCGCATGCCTGCAACTGTCAGGCCGGCAGAGATCACCATGACCAGGAGCGAAATCAGGTAGAAAATGCGGTTGGATTCAATAGAGGCATTCCGTTTGTGGTCGGCGTAGAGAAATATCAGAATCAGTACCAAGGCTACAAACAGCACGACAAGGTACCAATATTGAAAGATTCCCAACAAACCTATCTTCCACAATTGGGCCTCGTTCCTGAACTCCGTGAAGATACTGAAGTCGGTCCGTCTCAATACATATCGAAAATAGATGATGTCGAAAAAATTGGCAAAAAGTGCCACCGAATTGGTTACCAAATAGAGGAGCCTGGCGTATTTTTTATATCCTTCGTCGTATTTCATGCGAATGGGCAGCAGCATGACCAGAATATAGAGGCTGTTGGTATAAAGAACCGCAGACAGGTCAAACTTCAATCCGGATCCCATCAATTCGGCCAGGTGCCCCACCGGCATCTGAGGGAAATAACTTATGTTTAATAGGAAGAAGATTAATCGCTGGAGAGAGTATAACAGGAGGACAACCAACAACCTCCATCCCAGCAAGACGGGAGCATTTTGCAATTTTGCGCGAAAGGCCTTAAGGTTCATGTTCAATATTTTCATTTAACCGGACGATAAAGGTAACAATTCTAGCATTTCAAATTGTCGCATTCCTTTTGGCGATCAGACATTGGGACCATGAAGTGGCCATCCCCTGCAACAACAGGCGGGATGTCTCATTTGTAGTTAATTACATGGGTTAGCAAGGAAGATGAACCACTGTTGATGCAAAAGCTTTTCACGGTAGGTTCCGCAAAAATAACCAGGACACAAGAGAGTTTTGATGAATTGCCGGGCAAATCGTCGTCAGAAACCCAGACTATTTCGAATGCCAACCTCGTTGCGTTGCTTCTCCATCGGACGGAAGACATAGGCCACCCCATATTCGGCTGCACGTTCTCGCTTCATATCTTCCGGATAGGAGGCAAAAGATTCCTCTACCTCGTTCCAGATATCGAGAATAATCTCATCCGCCTCTGCACGCATTCCTGCCACCTTCTGTGTCCATCGAACCGTATTGCTTTGAAGCGTTTTCTGAAAATGGTAAGCATCGACAAACTGATCAAATTTAACTTTAACTACTGCCATGGAAGGATTGTACAGGGGATTTCCACCATGCAAAACACGCTGATGTTCGCCTTCAATCATCTTCTTACCCCATTCGAGCAGTTCAGATTCCAAAATCAGAGACGGGCATTTTTTGTCACCAACCATTCCATAATAGTTCCTCACATCGGCTTTCATGTCGCCACGCTGTATCGAAAAATTCAGGATCTGAATGAAATGGGAGAGGTAAATCCTTGCCTTTTTGGCCGTCTCGAGGTAGGAACGACTGTTTTTATCCTGTTGTGCCCTTGCCAGCTTGTGGTGTATCAGATTGGTCTCAAAACCAGGAAAAAAAGTGCGAAGCCGGACAAGCGTATTGGCCGAAAAAGCAAGTTCTTCCTGCGTCTTTTTCTGCCCCATCAAAATTGCAGTATTGATGGCCCTTAATCTTGCCTGGTCTGTATTAGGTAGTCGTCTATAAGGCATTCTTTCGGTTTTACGGAACAATTTCCACGTATCGATGCGAAGTTAGATATTCTCAAAAAAGAAATGTTCTTCGCGCAACAGGTGGCAACATGAGTTATTAACTATTTGTTGTTGATAGTATCTATCCGCCTTCTGCAGTGTGTCAATGCAATTCTTATATTGTCTTTTACCTCCTATCCCCCGCCTTGAAGACCGTCCATGGCTGTGATGGCCTGCTTTTGAGCATCCCTTCGAGCCAGTCGTGCTGGGGATGATCCGCTAAAAATTTTTCACCGTCGAATGCCTTGCCACAGGCGGATCCCCACCTTGCAGCAAATGATAGGTTTTTGGCCATGGTTGCATCTACCACTTTCCCGTCGAGGGTTCCCTCGGGACTGTAAGGGATCGAAGGTCCGAAAGGCTGCGCATCAAGTTCCCAATGACCGCACAGGCTCCTTCCTCCTGGATTATTTTTCTTCAGGTAGCTGTCGTAATGATCTGCTTCAAATTTTTTGGCCAATTTCAGGTCAATTTTACCGGCATGCAGTTTCATCAGCTGCTTCCATCTTACGCGCCGGGCGATGGAGGAGAATTTGATGTTGGTAGGATCCTTTTTGGTTTCGAACCGCAGGATCTTCAGGTCTTCCGCAACATTGGATCCAATAAAAAACCCATCCTTCTTCTTTTCGAATGCTGTGAATTTCAGTCCAAGCTCCAATCTGGCGATTTCATTGGTGTGAATGTCGCCCAACAACCAGGCATTGGCATATCCACCATTGTTGCCTTTCTTCATGATCTCGCACCACTCATCGATGGAGGAGGCATATTGGGTAGCCCGGCGCATGCGCGAAAATTCAGGAGTTCCCTTGGGATCGAAGGGAAAAAATTCGCCAATGGTGGTTTCTGATCCTACCAATCCGGCATCGGTAACGAAAAAATCTGTTTCACTGTGTACGAACCCTGCCACCGACTGCATCAAGATCCGGTGTCCCTTATCAGGAAGGATGTCCAGAATAAGGTTGCACATTGGATTGTTGTATAGATCCATCGTGTTGTGTCCCAATACGATGTTTCCATCCTTTGTCATTTTTCCTGTGGCGATGAATGAACTGCACGACTCTTTTGGATGAACTTCGGCATGCACACGAACTGAATCTTTGACTGTCGACCACCAGGTGCCCATCAATTCAGCATATCCATTCAAGGCAACCATTTCATCAAAAGAGGTAACCATCCCCGCAGCTGCCATTCCTTCAGAGATACCAACCAGCTCAGAGGCATTTTCCGGATCTACTCTTGGTGAAAGGATTTCGCTTGCCTGTTTCACATACCACGACCATTCCATCCCTGTCTCGTAGCACCAGCGGGCCTTCAAGAGGCGCAGGTTTTCCGTGATCTCGGAGACCATCAGGTAGCCATGCTGAAATCCTCTTTCCTTTGGCGCCCCTTCTATGTGAAGGTAATTCCATCCGCACTTTTCGAACCGATAGGCTTTCTCGAGGCTTTTAGCCTGTACCGCTGCTAATTGAATTGAAGTCTGACTCTGTGTTGTGGAGAAGCAACCGAAGAGTGCTGCGAGGACCAGGAGTATTTTTGGCATGTCGTTGATTTTGAAATTCAAAGGTAATTTTAATTCAGATTGTTCAAAATACTTTTAAGGAACAGATTGCCAGGACCTAACTGTTCTCCGGAATTTTGTTATTTTTGAGTTATCTGCCATGAAAAAATTAGCTACAGTTCTGCTCATCTTCTTTCTATGTCCCGGATTATTTGTGAGGGGCCAGGTAGTGCCAGCTCAAAAAAAAATTCAGCAAATTGCCCTGACCTTCGACGCCTGCATGACAACAGGCATGCTCCGCAAATTGGAATCCGGTGCAGAGAAATCCATGTACAACGAGGAGATCATTTCGTACCTTCAAGAGGAGAAGGTCGCTGCAACCCTTTTCATCACAGGTCTTTGGGCCGAAAGATATCCTGAAGCTGTCAAAAAATTTGCCTCCGATCCACGATTTGAAATTGGGAATCACTCCTATTCACACAGGGGATTTACCGGGAATTGTTATGCACTGCCTCTCCTTCCTGAAAAAGAGAAGTTAATGGATTTGGAAAAATCGCAAGCGATCCTTACCAGCCTAACGGGGAAAAGACCTCTCCTCTTCCGGTTTCCGGGTGGTTGTTCCAATCCCTCCGATCAGGCAATGGTTCAAAAGATGGGCCTTAAGGTTGTTGGATGGAGTCTGGCGAGCGGGGATGCCTTCAACAGCGATACACATGCGATCGCAGAAAACGTGTTGTTGCACGCAAAATCAGGTTCCATCGTCGTTTTTCACCTCCTTGGTGGCAAGTATGCTCCCCGGACAGCCGAAGTGATCAGAATGATTGTTCCGGAGCTAAAAAAAAGGGGGTTTGTATTTGTGAAGGTCTCAGAACTCACACATATTTATGCACCATCGCCAACAACTCCTCTTTTTTAACAGGTTTGCAAAGAATGTCGTCACAACCGGCTTCGATGACGCTTGATGCCTCTTCAGGCAAAGTAAAGGCCGTTTGTGCAATGATTTTTAATCCGGGGTACCGCGCCTTCAGGATCTTTGTTGCCTCGATGCCTCCCATTACCGGCATTTTAATGTCCATCAATACAAGATCATACATGTTTGACAAGGCCATGTCAACAGCCTCTTTTCCATTGACCGCCTTGTCGATCCGCTTCACCTTGTTTTTTAGGAGGATCTCAAGGTAATGTAAGTTAACAAGCTCATCGTCAACAATAAGGATTATTGAATTATCGATGTCCTTGTGTGTTTGATTCGAAATGAACTTTTCATCACTTTCCATCCTGAAAAATTTCAACGGAATCGTAAAATAGAAGCGGGAACCTATTTTCGCTTCAGAAGTGACACCAATGTTGCCACCCAGCAGTCCTACCAATTCCTTCGAGATACTCAGGCCCAATCCCGTACCGCCAATGGCAGAGGTGATGGCCTGCTCTCCCCTGTAAAAAGTCTCAAAAATCTTTTGTTGTTCTTTCTCAGGAATACCTATGCCTGTATCTTTCACGTAAAATTCGACCTGGTTGTTGCGTATCTCAAATCCGATTTCGATGGTTCCCTTCAATGTATATTTGATGGCATTGGAGGTGAGGTTGGTCAGAACCTGCCTCACTTTGTTGGTATCCGACAGGATCACCAGATTCTTGTATTGTTCGGGGATGCTTAATCTCAGCGTGACCTCCTCATTTATTTCCCTCAGGCTGAACATCGAAAAAATGTCCCTTACCGACTCAGCCGGACTGAATCCTGTGTAGTTGATCGTCATTTTTTCGCTTTGCAATCTTGAAAGCAGGATCACCTGATCAATGACAGAGAGCAACTGGCCAGAACTCTTGAGGATGATGGAGGCATAGCTTATTTTCTCTTCGGCGTCTGCTTCGGGCAATAATCCAGCAAACCCCATGATGGCATTCATTGGCGTTCTAATTTCGTGGCTGAGGTTGTTCAACAGGGAAGATCTCAGTCGAATGGTCTCGTCTGCCTTCACCTTTGCCTCCATCAGCTCCTCCCTGGTTCGAATGATCTCGGTAATGTCGGTCGCTACGCCTATCTGGGCTACCGGATTATTCTGCTCATCCCTGATGACAGAAATGGAAAGGAGTACCGGGAAACAGGATCCATCCTTTCGCTGGTGCATGACCTCTCCCTTCCTATTCCCTCCGATGATTGCCTCCAGCCTGGCACCATCACAATCTTTGTCAGCATCATGGGGAATCAATATATTTATGTGCCTGCCCAAAACTTCGTCGGTACCGTAACCATAAGTCTTGTTGAAAGAGTCGTTGGTATAGACAATCAGGTTGTTGTTGTCTGTTATCGTTACACATTCGCTGACACTTGCGAGTGCCTGGGCCAACAGGTTGATCTTCTCATCCACTTTTCTCTTTTCGGTTACATCCTCTTTTACGGCAAGAAAATGAGTGATTTCACCCTTCTCATCCGAGATGGGCGAAATGAGTGCGCGCTCGAAATAGCTCTCTCCATTCTTCTTGACATTTTCGAACTCTCCCCGCCATTCTCCGCCGCTGACAATTGTCTCCCATAGCACTTTGTAATCATCGGAGGAGCTTTTTCCTGATTTTAATACCCTTGGATTCTTCCCCAATACTTCCCCAAGCGTGTATCCTGTAAGCTGGGTAAATTTGGGATTCACATATTCAATGTCGCCTTTGAAATTGGTAATGACGATGGATGCGGGATTCTGATCCATTGCACGCGAAAGGATCTTCAATTGGTCTTCTGCTGCCTTTTTAAACCGGAGTGCCTCTTTCTTTTCGATTGCCTGAAGGATGGCCGGGCCGAGACGGGTCAGGTGCTCCTTGATGATGTAGTCGTCGGCACCGGCTTTCATGACATCAACTGCCACCTCCTCATTGATGGCACCGGTGACGAGTATGAATGGGATTGCAGGAGCGATCTCATTCCGGATTTGCAGCGCCTTCATTCCGGTGAATGCGGGAAGTGAGTAATCGGAAAGTATGATGTCGGGACTCATTTGCTCCAGTGCCCTGACATAATCTTCTCTTGAATCTACAATAGAATCCTTGAACTTTATTCCACTTTTCCTGATCTGATACTTGATTAATTCAGCATCTGTCAAAAGATCTTCGACCATCAGGATTCTCAATATTGACGCCATAGCCTCATTTAAGGTAAAAAACACAATTAATACAGATAAAAAAGGCATAGAATCAAGCAGGGATCACAAATTTAGAAAAATTCAATCAGCTTGTACCGGCCAGGCAAAATTAAAATTGACAATTCAGGGAAACGTAAAAGAGATAGGAGATATGAGACATGAGAGATGAGACATGAGAGATGAGACATGAGAGATGAGACATGAGA
>CAZGSQ010000028.1:0-37979 GCA_964528535.1 uncultured Tangfeifania sp.
AAGAAGGAGGGATCGATCCCATTGATCTCCGGCAGCCAAATAGGGTCAGACCAGGGACCTGCGGGATTATTTGCTGTCACATAAAAATTACCACCGCCTCCCACAAGGGTGGTGACCATGTAAAAGATTCCTTCGTGGTAACGGATGGCAGGTGCATAAATGCCCTCCGAAATACCCTGTTTGGTAAGGTTTAACTGGGAAGGACGATCCAGAATATGACCAATTTGTTTCCAGGTAACCAGATCTGTACTGTGAAAAATGGGAACGCCCGGAAAGTAGGAAAATGATGAATTGACCAGGTAAAAATCCTTACCCACTCGGCAGATGCTTGGATCAGGGTAGAAACCGGGCAGAATAGGGTTTGTGATTTGGGCAGATACATTTTCCAGCAACAAAATGCTCCCAAATAAAATATACATCAAAAGTGATTTGAGTTTTTTCATCATCAATCATTAAAAAAGAATAAATTTAGTTGTAATTTACCGGCAACACTACCGAAAAGGAATCTTCCTTACCTTTGGGCTTGGCGGCCAGAAACAAGGCAACTACTTTCCCGTTTTCAAGGTAAACTTTAGGCATTTCGAACCTGTCGAAGTCCATGTGTTTCCCGTCTTTAAATGTGATACTGAACTTATGCACCAGCGAATTCGCAGACAAGGACCAGTCGAGTCCGTTGGCAGATTCGAAAAGCAAGAGCGCAATTCCATGCGTTGTAATCATGTCGCCATGGTCCTTGGCGATACAGTAATATTTCCCATCCTGGTACCACTCCACATGATCGTCGATCGGAAAATCGGATTTTGGCGAGGTAATAAAGGGCTTTTCGTAATCTTTGAAAGGGCCAAGGGGGGAGTCAGAAAGTGAGATGAAATGTTTGACTGCGCCACCTTTGAATCCCTCCTTTTCCATCACAGATTTATAAGCCAGGGAGAATTTCCCGTCGGGCCGCTGAAAAACAGTAGGTACTCCGGTCGTTCTGCGACCTGGAGTGATATCAATCAGAGGCTTATCAAATCTTTTCCATGGGCCATAAGGACCATCCGAAACGGCGACACCGATCCTCTGAAAATTCCGGTTCACCCACCATTCCGCATGGCTCATCCGGGGTTTTACCGTATCCGCCGTGGTTTTCCAGTATCCGCTTCCTTTGTCGGCCGTGTAATACAAGTAATATTTATTGTTGTACCTGATTACATGAGGATTATGGGTCATTTCACCGTCCCAGTATTCGTCTCCCCTGGCCGGCAAGCAGACATCAGAGAAATGATAAGCTCCGAACAGACTGTCGGAAACAGCATGTGCAATTTCGGAATGGGTGACCCATGCCTCATGACCCCTGGATTTTGGCCATCTCGAAAAGAACATGTGGTATTTCCCGTCATCACCCTTGACAACGCCATTGCACCAGACATTGTAATTCTCCATCGAAAAAATATGCTTTTCCGGATTTTCCGGAATGAGCTTTGTAAAATCGAGGGAATGGCTGTTCCGAGGTTTAAGAGGGACAGCAACATTGTAGGACAAACTAAGCTCCTGATTGGCACGGGTTGCACCATACAAGAATTGGGGCATACCATTTTCAAGGTAAAGACAAGGCCTTTCGAGTTGTGAAAAGCTCTTTTCGCCATCAGCCAACAGAAATTTACTTCCGATTACCTTGGGGTTTTTGGCGGGTTGCCAATCATAGCCATTTCCCGAGACCATCAGGGCAAAAGCTCCCGCATCACCCGTAAATTTCCCAACAACATCCCTGACTATGGCCAGGTAAGTTCCTTCTTGAAACCAGACAAACGGATCTTCGGCCACCATCCACTCTTTTGCTCCATCGGATGCTTCAAAGATTTGTTTGTTGTGCTTGACGAAGGGTCCAAAGGGCGAATCCGCGAATGCGACACCGAAACGAACCCGACCCCCATTAATTTTACCGTTTTTGCAGACCTGTTTGTACAAAAGGATTACCTGTCCCTTGTCGTTGAAACAGGCAGCCGGATTGGATACCATCAGGGCATCATAGGCAGTAGAATCGGCGCTTACGCTCAATACAGGATGATCAAGCCGCTTCCATTCTCCATCGGGTGAATCTGCTACCGCGACGCCTATACGCTGGCTGTTCCGGTAGTGCCACCAGTTTCCGCTGGCCGGAACAGGCTGTTTGATTTCGGCCGTAGAACTGGTTCCCATGTAATAGAGGTAATATTTCCCGTTGTGATTGATGACAGCCGGATTGTGGGTGGCAGAGCCGTCCCAAAATTTAGTACCACGAGCTGGCAAGGCAACTTTTAAGTGTTTGAACGGCCCTGCCGGGACATCGGAAACGGCAACAGCAATTTCGGAGGTCACTGGCCAGGAGTAGAAGCCGTCTTTCAGGGGCCAGCGGGAATAGAGCATGTAAAATTTCCCGTTTTTACCTTTGGTCACCGATCCGCACCAGACATAATATCCCGGGTCGATGAATTTGTTGGACAAGGGAACCGGTTGAACCATGGCTCCAATATTTAGGTCAGCTGCCAGTCCGCAAGACTGCGCGAAAGGGACAGAGGAGAAGATAAAAGTCAAAATACAAAAGGTGATCAGAAGTTTCATGCTTATATGATTTGTTTTTTAATAGTCAGATGGAATAACCATCCGCCTTTGGTAATGCTCTTTTCATCTGTTTAAATTGATTTTTACAAATCATTATTCCTTAAATATTATAGATTTTCACCCCTAAATCCCCTAAAGGAGACTTCAGGAAGACAACTTTTGTGTCCTGATTTAAGGTTTTAACAGGCAAATTCAATCTTTTTTCTGACTCGCTCAATGTCTTTTTCAACTTCTTCATTTGTAAAACGTATTACCCTAATATCAAAGCATTCTAATTCAGCTTCCCTACCAATATCGTAATCTTTCTGTTCCTTTGATCGATGTATTCCACCATCAATTTCGATAACTATCTTAAGCTCATGACAATAGAAATCAGCAATAAAAATATCTATCGAATGTTGTGCTTTAAATCGATATCCCAACATTTTTTTTGAACTCAATAATCCCCATACTTTTGTTTCAGCCTGAGTCATTTCATTACGCATTGCCTTTGCCCGCTCAAAAATGATGGGTTTTGCGTTGTAAAACATCGAAACTTTATCACCAAAACTCATAATAGCACGAATGTGAAAGCCCCTTCAGGGGTTTGGGGTGAATTAATGGCTACAATTTAAGATCTCTCACTTTTCATTTTTACAAATAAATTCTGCCGTTTTGGTCCCAATATCGTTCAGCGCTTCCTGATTGTAGTGAACGATGTCCTTGAACCATTTGCGCTGGGCGAACTCACCTGTTTCGCCATAGGAAATATAAACCCGCTTCATTTTTTTTGAGACGGATACCTGGGCATTTCTTACCGCCTCGCAACCCGCTGGGGCCTTGTCCTGCTGATAGGCAGTTTCAACGATGTAAATCGGAAGCTTTTTCCCGAATTTCTCTCTGAATTTTTTAATGAGGCTTTCCAGTGCCGACTGATACTCCAGGGCAGTCAACTGACCGGCAAGGATCGCGTTGGCATCCCGCTCACCCTGCATCCAGATGATTCCTGACAAGGGCAGGCCTGCCTTTGTTTCTGCCATTTTCGTTTTCTCCACTGCCATTGCGAAAAGATTACCTGAAGTATCCCAGGTATCGTAATTGGCCATCTCCGCCTTGCGGTGACAGGAAGCGCCCCCCCTGGCAGCTGTGACCATGTATACCGGCTGATTAGAAAATTCATTCAGTCTTTTGGCAAAAGCCGGAGCCACGCTTCCGGTACCGGCCTTGTTGAATGATTTCCACGCCTTTCCGGCAGGATCCTTCAACGGAACAAAGTCGTTGGCAGACGCATCAAATTCAAAGGCGGTATTGGGTAAACAAATCGGGCTTTTGGTCGAATCGCCCTGTCCTACTGCATTGCTCTGTCCTGCAAGCAAATAAAGTTGCGGCTTCTGTCCGCTAACATCCGGTGAAACAGACAAACAAAACTGAAGTAGGAAAATGAAACTAATTTTCACTGTTCCCATGATTTTAATCTGTGACCTGGATCAATTTCCGCAGCTCATCGATATGATCCATGTAAACACCACGCGGATCGGTTTTGTACTTTTTACATAGCGATGCGGCATAACCCACTGCAACACCCATCTGGCCGGTGGTGTTCATCACCCTGGGCCCTCCAAGGCCGATATGGGAACAACTGAAGCAGCGACCGGCCATCAACAGGTTCGAGATATTTTTTGAATAGAGCGAACGATAGGGGATGTAGTAATAATCCACTTTGTAAAACATGGCCACTGAAAGGAAATCAGGCTTGGAGACATCTTTTAAGACCTGCTGAAAATGGACATCCACATCCCTCTTTTCGACGACCACCGCATCCGGAAATTTATGACTGTATTTTTCATCGTTGAAAGTATAGACATAATCACCAACCAGCCGTCGGGATTCACGTTTACCACAGATAAACGCGACCCATTCAAGCTCAAGAATGCTGTTGGCAGGATCTTTTTTGGCATTGTAAAATGCTCCGTAAATGCCACGCAACAGATGGTCTCTGATCAGCTCGGCATCCTCTACCTGATTCAGGTTGTTGTCAGAATATTCCCATTCCCAGGTTCCATTGACAGCTGATAAACCTTTAGCCACTTCCAGTGCCCATGGTACTTCAGGAAAAGTCGTTTTTTCTGTCGCCTTTCGGGATCTCCACAACACAGATGCCCCCATGACCCTGTTGTCCGCCTTGCCACTGCTCCACAAATCGCCATATTTAGGCCAGCTTTCTCCGAATTTGGAGGAGTCCTCACGGCCATACATGTATTCTGCCTTGGCCCAGTAACCAATCCATCCATCACCTGTACAATCCACAAAGATGGGAGCCGTAAAACGCTTTGTCTCACCGGAGGCTGTCTGCTTTGCATCAACCCAATTTATCTTTCCATTTTCAGCATGCGCATCGTAAGCCTTGTAGTTCAGATAGAGTGTTATATTTTTGAATTTCTGCACATTGGCCATTCTCCTCCCATCGTCTTTCAGTGCTTCCGGAGATCCGTTGAGCCACTTGCTGCTGCCATTCAATTGTGACACAATCCTGTCTGCATAGCCTGTGATTCCTTCGGGATGCACGCGTATTTCGCCACTGGCATTACCACCCAAGACAGGACGGTCGTGCAGGAGGGCAACATTCAGTCCCTGTTCAGCCGCAGCGATAGCGGCCCCACATCCTGCCAATCCACCACCAACAACAACCAGGTCAAAGTGGTTGGTTGAAGCTGGTTTCTGAGACATACCCAACACTCTTTTGCGCCATTCGTCCAGTTTTGCAGGCTCAGACGGAGGTTCAACTTTCAGGGTACTAAAATAAATGGCATCACAGCGGCCTTCAAATCCAGTCAAATCCTTCAGCTCGATGGTAGATAGTGTTTTTTGAATTGGAAGTTCCCCGGCATATTGCCAGTTCCAACCTTCCTTTGTACCCAGTATTGTATCGATCAGTTTCCCGTTGACAATCAGTTGAAACCGACCCGGTGCCTCCCAGTTGCCCGGTACCCAGTTTTTGGTACGGACCCAGATGTGGTAGGTTCCGGTTGCCGGAAACAGAACGGTGGTGCTGGCATTTTCGACAGGCTTTCCCATACCGTGGGCGAGCAGATAAGGGGATCCCATCTGAAAGACAAACTGCGGATCAATGACCCACCCTCCGGTTTTTTGGAAGCTTTCGGCTTCAACCAGAAGCTGTTTTGAAGTAACTCCAAACAACTGAATCGCAGAGAAAAGCAAAAAAACAAGCAATAGGTTTTTTTTCATGATCATCGTTGTTGTTGGTATGAATTGTTTAAGAAGTCTGAAATGTTTTCATCAATTTTTTGACCCATTTCCCGTTTGATCCAAGTTTCCATTTTCTCGTTTTCTCTCTTCACCCATCGATCTTCACCTTCATTTAAAACACTCGCCCAGTCCAAGTCCCCCAGTCCTTTTCATCCTCTCTTCCTCTCAATCCGCTCTGAACAACAGCATCTCCAACAACGCCGGGGCTTCCTTTTCATTTTGGATGAGCAATCTGAATTTCTGAGCAGTTACCGGAAGGAAGCTTTTGGTCAATCCGGTCCCGTCAGTGTCAGTCTTGAAGATGGTATTCCATTTTGATCCTTGCCAGTATTGCAGTTCATGATTTTGGCGGATTCCACTCCATGGATGCCATGGTTCGACGAGCGAAATGCACTGAATAGCGGTTGGTTTTCCAAGATCAATTTCTACAGTAGATGAATGCTCTTCTTTTGCTGCCTGCCACTTTGATTTGGGGTCGCCGTCGGTGATGGCAATAGCCGACGTACCTTCGGCTGTTGATGACACCAAAGCTTTGGCTCCCTGGGAAGGAACTGCAGGTACAACAGGCTCTCCAACAAATTCTACGGCCACAACCGAAGCAATTTTATCAGGTGCATACGCAGGAAGCTGAAGGGTTGATTTCTCTTTTCCTACCGTGATTTTCAAATTGGTTTTTGCATCGGCCATCAAATAAGCCCTGGTGATTTTATTGGCAAAAGGGATGGTTAATTTGCCATCCACAGGCCAGTCAAAAACATGCAGATAGAGTGTCTGGCCCTTTCTGGTGGCACGACCCCAGGAGAGGTAGGGAAAGGGACTTCCGGTTGTGCCATAGATGGCCGCTCCGTTTAGGGTCAGCCAATGGCCCATTTCGCGGAGGTTTTGCTGGCAAACCTCAGGTATAACTCCATAAGCATTCGGTCCGACATTTAAAAGGAAGTTTCCACCTTTGCTAACGATGTCGATTAATTTCTGCAGCAAATCCGAAGTGCTTTTCCAGCGATCGTCCCAGGCATTGTAACCCCAGTGGCCGTTCATGGTCATGCATACCTCCCAGTTCCTACCGGGGAAGCCTGTTGCAGGAACAAACTGTTCGGGTGTTTCGAGGTCACCGCCCATTCCTGCACCGAGACGGTTGTTGGTAATCAGATTCGGATAAGGTTTGGTCAATGCGGCCAGCCTTTCTGTCATCTCTTTGGTCATGTTGGTTGGGGTATCCCACCAAAGTACGGCCACATCGCCATAGTTTGCCAGGATCTCTTTGACCTGCGGAACAGCAATCTGGTCGATGTATTTGTTCATGTCGGCCACATGGGTCTGGTCCCATTCGACGTTTCCGGATACTGCCCCGCCGGGATGGTACCAGTCCTGCGCCTGTGAATAATAGAATCCCAGTTTCATGCCTTGTTTGCGGCAGGCCTCGGCAAGTTCTTTCAGGATATCCCGCTTGAAAGGTGTTGCATCCACAATGTTATAAGAATCAGCCTTTGAACCAAACATCGCGAACCCATCGTGGTGTTTGGAGGTGATAACAATGTATTTCTGCCCGGCATCTTTGGCCAGCTTGACCCATTCATCCGCATTGAAGTGAGTCGGATTGAATTTTCCGGCCAATGCCGCATATTCGGCCCTCGGAATTTTGGCCGAATGCATGATCCATTCGCCATAAGTTGTATTGTCTCCCCATTTCCCGGCAGGTACCGAATAGATTCCCCAATGGATGAACATGCCGAACTTGGCATCTTTCCACCAATACATCTTGGGGTCGTTTTGTTTGGAAGCGGCAGAACCATCGCCATTTTGGGCCATGGAAACGGTCGCCATGATGGCAATCAGGCAGCCAAGAAGGATTTTTCTCATTGTATCAGATCTTAAGAATTGAAAGTTTGGACTTTAACTTTCTAAATTTACAATCATAATCTCCAAATCAATCCTCAGTGATGCGAAATAATTTTCGGAATCGTTTTCGGAAACGTTTTCATTTTCGGAAACGTTTCTGAAATATGGGACCATCCCTTAAAAGTGGTAGAACAATGCATATTCATCAAAATTACATTTGTTAATAGGTGTTGGATTTCAAAAAGTCAAAATCACACCAGCAAATTGTCTTTTTAATGCCCGTATAAATCGTTGACAATGTTCAAATTGAGATTTTATTTAGAAACAATTTTTACAATTTTGATTTTATATTTTCCAATGAGTTGTTGCTTTTTTGCATGTAACGAAAGCCTGTAAATTTCATTTCCCCAGACATCAGAAAGCCTTTTGTCTGTCAGGGAAACGGTTTCAACGCTGGCATCAAACTGATTCTTGTCGTACTCAAGTTTTAACCTCACACCCTCTTTTTCGAGAAGTACGATCCCTGAAACGTTGGTGTCGGGTTTGCCCCAGGTGAGAAAATTCAGATGATTCGGGCTTTTTATCGCTTTCAATTTAAATTCATCTACCAAGGTTAATCCTCCCTTGCGCTCAAGCCAATAACTTCTTTGCCATTTTTCAACGGCAGCTTCAGCAGGATAAGCTTTGGCAAGATCCAGTGAGAACAAGGATTTCTTCGGATCAAAGGAAACATTCCGGGAGCGAAACTCTGCTCCCGGAGACTCAGCGATCCCGTTGATCATGGGCAAATTGTGGAAATTGCTTTGCATGGTCCAGATGGAATAGCGCTCATCGCTGAAAGTCTGCCGGGTGTAAGTTCCGACACCTGCATCGATGATCATGGGTGTTTCGTTGAGGTAAAGCGAAAATGAACCCATGTCGTTGTGGTTGTGGCTCTCGGCATTGTAGCCTCCTTTGGCCGCAACAAAAAAGCCGGTTTCGTTGCGCATGTAGCAGAATTCGGTTTCGGGGTACCAGGAGAATGGAGCCTTTGAGACTGCCGGCTGTGTTTGCGTCAGTTCGCCATGGAATTTGAGGTTCTCCATGGTCCGGAACAGGTCCCTTCCTGCATTAAAGTACTCCGGGTTTTTGTCGCGCTGGTAAAGATAGGATGCGAACTGTTGCATCTCCTGACTTCCGACGGCTTTCCCGAAGCGGTAGATCATACCAGGTTCACCTCCGCCCCTTGCAGATGCATCCGCGAAATTGACGACCCAGCCTTTGCCAACATAAGATCTGACAATGTATTCGCCCATGTTCCTGATGATCTGCTGGTCAAAAATGGAAACTTTTCCACCGGTAGCGTAACTGAGCAGTTGCAGGTAATCGTACAATTTCCCCGGGGCGTGTCCCCAGTAGGAAGGGCCTTCCTCGCAGGCGCCGTCACTGTGGTAGTAATTGATGAATTTGTCTACCGAAACCATGGTGCGCTGAACTGCTGCAGCCAATTTGTCAGGATCATTCTCGAGCAGGAGAAAGCTGGTTAATACGTCCGAATTGCACCAGGGATTCCAGTTGTTTACCATGGTTTTTGGTGTCGCATTGAATGCCTGCCACCAGAAATTGCTCCTGTTCATGTAGGGATCCAGGATTCGGTCCTGAAGATTTTTGCGCAGGCGTTCTGCCACCAGGGGTTGCACCTTGGCCATCTCATCCTTCAGGAAAAACCAGGTCCAGGAAAGAAAGGCCCCCAGGTCGCCGGAGGTGAGGTCGATGATGTTTTCCTTGTGTGATGGCAGTGCGGTCTTCTCCTTCTGCTCCCTGCCGATGTGCGCAGAGAGCGCCCAGCTGGTCATTTCGCAGGAGTGCCAAACACCATTAACGATTTGGTTCATGAAACGGCCTTTGCCCTCGGCAAGTTCGGCCAAAACCAAATCTGCCAGTGCTGAATTGTTGGAATTGAAGGGAATTTCCATGATCGTTCGCGATCCACTCTTGTCAAATTCGAGGTAGTCGGTCGCCTTCACCACTTTCCATTCGTAATTCAGGGCGGCCTCCCCTTTTTTGATGATATCCTCTTTCACCCCGGAGGTGAGGGCATCCCAGCCGCTTCGGTTTGTGTAGGTGGGATAGGTCACCCATTTCTGGTTGAGGACAAGGCTGGATTTTAGAGCTTGGATATCCGATTTGCTCTGGAGCAGATCGCGCTGATCGTAACCCTTGACTGTATGAAGTGCAGCTAAAAACAGGAGGAACAGAAATATTTTTTTCATGACGATGTGTATTGGGCTTATTTATTCTTAGGTACAAAATTATTGACTGGTCTGATCACAATGAAGGTGGGAACATCCGATGCAGGATGAACGGATACCAGCAAAGCAGTGAGCGCTCCCTTTTCGTTGACAAATACCTGGGGACGCTCAATTCCTCTGACTTGCATCGATGCTCCGCTTTGCATGGGGATAGCCTCAGCCTGGGACCATACCGGTATTTGGGAATACAGGGTAAAGTTGATGCCATCCCCTGAGGTATAATAAACTACGGATTTCTGCACGCCCGTTACTTTGGCTTCCCAATCTGTACAGATGACATTGTACCGGTTGTTGGCCCACCAAATGGTCGGGTCTTCCAGTTCAAAATTGTTGGGAAGTCGGTTGAGAGTATCCTTTACCAATGTGTATGGTCCCATGATACCCGTGGCTTCAAAGGCCTGCATGTTGGCATCCCATTTGCCGTCGCGGAACACTTTTGGTTTGAACTTTCCAACCGCATAGACACTTCCATTGGGTCGGACAAGCAAAGCGGGATTGTTGGTGGGGATCATGGGATGATCAACCGGTGTCCAGGGACCCTGAATCGAATCCGCGAAAGCGAAACCGGTTTTCCATTGCGGAATACCCAGGTGATAGAGGAGATATTTGTTTCCCACCTTGATTACCTTGGGATTGTGAATGGCTTGCGTGGCCCATGGATGGTTGGAAGGGTCCAGCACAACTTGCTGAAACTGATACGGACCGAAAAGGGATTTGGAGGTAGCCCTGATGACCTGGCTCTTCATCCAGCCTTTCATCCCATCCTTTTCTGGCCATCGGGAACAAAACAGGTGGTAGGTATCACCGACCCTGATGACAGAAGGATCCCACAGGTAATACCCTTCCATTTTAAATACTGCACTTTCGGGTACCGGTTGAAGCGCCTTTTTCAGGGGATTGCTTTTGGGATAACTGATTTTCAGGTTTTTTGGCAAATCAGGCATAGCAGGTTTACTGCCATCTTTCTGGGCAAAAGAGGCAAACTGAAAGGCTATCATCAATGAGATGAATACTATCTTAATTTTAATTATCATGTGGAAATTTTGCTCAATTTTTTTGATTCTTATTTGCTTGAAAATGGATCCTAAATCCTGAAATATGAATATCATTTTGGGTATATTCAGGCATTTGAAGCCTTAATCCGTCTGATGTCTGTTTCCACACGACTTTTTGGTCAGAGTTCAGAAGGTTAACCTTTTGAATAGATTGAGAGAAATTTATTCCCAATGATTTAATCAGCACTTCTTTCTCCTTCCAGTTACAGACATAGGCAAACAGGTCATCCCCTTTGGTTGTGAAACGGACTTCCTGGATATTCAGTTTTGAGGTGGCATCATTGACCGCATCCTTCATCGTTTGGGGACCTTCATCTTTGGTTGTTAACTTCGCTTCTGGCATTTCCGACAATAATTCATTTGAAATTTTCCAGGGATTGGATCCGTATATACCAGACGAATTTTTCTCCATCCACGTGCCAATCTGTTGTAACCTGATTCGGGCTTCCTTCCTTATTTCGCCTTCTGCTGTGGGGCCATTGTTCAATAGAAGATTTCCTCCTTTGCTGACAATTTCAAGCAGCTGATGCACCATTAATTCAGGGGATTTGAAGAGGGTATCCGTTGAATTGTAACCCCAATTCCTGCTCATGGTAATGCAGGCTTCCCATGGCTGGCGTTCAATGTCTTTGACAATTTCCTGTTCGGTTACCTTGTAGTCACCCAAACCGTTCCCTATTCTACTGTTAATGATGCAATCAGGCTGTAGTTTCAGGATGAATTCCCTTAATTCAAGGCTTTCCGCCATGCTGATCAACTCGGGAGTATCGAACCAAAGGATATCTATGGGACCATATTGTGTCAGTAATTCCTTGATTTGCGGTTTTACTTTACGTTCAAAGTATTTGTTGAATACTTTTCCATCTTCGTTGGGGAAATCCCAGGTGTTGCTTCTTCCGGCTTTGGTTGGCCAATTGGTGGGTACATCAGGATCTTGCCAGTCGCGGCCCAATGAATAGTAGAAACCAAATCTAATCCCGTTTTTGTGGCAGGCTGCTACCAACTCCTTCATAGGATCCTTGCCAAAAGGGGTACAGACTTTGATGTTGTAATCATTTGAGGGAGAATCGAACATGGCAAAGCCATCGTGATGTTTGGCGGTAATGACGAGGTATTTCATGCCTGCATTTTTTGCAGCAAGTGCCCATTCCTCCGCATCAAACAAAACAGGATTGAAACCACCGGTATTTTCCCATATTCTTTCAAGGGTATTCGTTCATAAAGCATGAAGTGTTCTGAGCCCTTAGCAGGCTTGCCTTTCCAGAATCCAGCGGTTTTGGAATACAATCCCCAATGAATGAACATGCCGAATTTTGCATCTTCCCACCACTCCATCTTTTTCTCCCGGATGTTGCCTTGTGCCACAAGGATATTTGGGAGCAAAAGAGCGAAAAGGAGACCAGTGAATCCGAAAGTTTTAATTGAATTTTTCATGTCACAAATAGTTTGACAGGGACAGAAAACTTAGGGTTTTGCCTGATAAACCCTCACATAATCGAAGACAACTTCATCCGGAAAATTCCCCAATGCCGGATCGCCGCCCCAGCCTGTCAGTTCTGTAGAGAGTATCAGGTATTCATTTCTTTGGGAGACCGCTGTTGATGTTCTCCATGTTTCAATTCCATCCACATAGAAAATGTAGGCGTCCTTGTTCCATTCGAGGCCAAAGACATGAAAGGCATTGTCGACGTTGGTAAACGGAATCTGCGCGCCGATGTGCTTGTGGTTGACTCCGTAGCCATCCCAATGCAGGTTGTGGTAAACCAGGTCGGGGGTCTTGCGGTGGTACTCGAATATATCGATCTCTGTGCCGTCTTTGGCAGGATCGCCCGTCTTGCCCAGATCGTTGGATTGCAGCCAGAAGGCAACATGGGGACCCAATTGTTTGTTCATTTTGGCACGGCATTCGAAATAACCGTAAGTCGGTTCGTAGATTCCTGATGTGCCAAGTTCCCCAATATAATATTTGCCATCAGCCGTTTTGGTAACCTTGATGGATAAATTTCCTTTGCCATCCAGCGAAATGGTCTGTCTCGATACAAAACCATAGTTGCGAACAGTTCCTTCGGCCCGGAAATTCCATTTGGCCAGATTGACAATCGTACCGTCAAATTCGTCGTTCCATACCATCTGGTAAGTACTCTTCAGGTGGGCAGGAAGCATCGATTCCACATGGATATTCTGTGAGGATGGATCTCCCTGGCTGCTCTCCTTGCCGCAGGCCCAAAGCGACATCGGAACAAATAGGAGAACGATTGCGATTGACTTCATTTTATTTTTATTAAAGAAAAGGCTGATTCCACGCTTTGCAGAACCAGCCTTTTACTAATTATTTGATTGTTAATTGATCCATCCGGGATTCTGAACAAGATTCTTGTTCATTTCCACTTCCGTTTGCGGAATGGCCCAATTGTAGATGTAATCACCTCTCCACGAATAGGGAGAAGTGAGCGTTCCCCAAACCTGTTTGATGCCGTTTCCACTGTAGAATTTCTTGTCTTTCCAGGTACCCCAGCGCATTTCGTCGAAAAGATTAACCCCTTCGAGACAGAGTTCCCATCTGCGTTCGTTGCGGATTCTTTCCCTCATGGCCGTCTGATTGGCGACATAGGTCGGTAGCGCACCATTGGAAGTCTGCAAGGCAACCACTCCTGCCCTAACGCGAACGCTGTTGACCAACGTGACGGCTTCTTCCTTGAATCCCTGTTCATTGATGGCTTCGGCCAGTGACAGGACCACATCCGCGTATCGGATCAATGGCTGATCAATCGGGCCGTAATCACGGGCCGGAGTTTCAGTACCTTCATACACCCATTTGCGCCAAAGATAATAGAACATAGTGTTGGTGTCCGTTTTGACATCGAAAGGCGCTGCAGTATCGAATCCCCTGTAAGGCCAGCGCAGGGTGTAGGTGTAAGGCGTTGTACCATTGGCTCCAAGATAAGTAGAGTAGGGAGTTATGATCATTGCTACCAATCTTGGATCGCGGTCTTCATACGCTTTTCTCAAACGGTCCTCATTGCCGACAGGCAGATATTTGCTCATGTCGGATCCATATTTGGTGAAGGTGGTAATTTCGGCAGCAGTCAGACCGTCGCGCAGGAAATAGACCGAGCGTTGTGCCGGTGTCATCGAATTGTATCCGGGCAGGTAATCGTTCCAGTTAAATGGAGAGCCGTCTTTCTTTTCGTACGAATCAACCAGGTCCGGATTTGGCAGGTAAACGTTCCAGCAGGAACCGAAGGAAACTCTTGATCCGCAATAGAATTGGGTCACTGAACCTAGTCCGGGAGTGGCAATATTCTGAACGGAGAAGATCATCTCGGGATGCTGCTCGTTGGCCAGTTTGAAGAGTTGCTTGTAATCACCCTGGTAAAGAGATGCTCCCATGGTTCCTACAGACCTGAAGTCGGCCTCGGCTTTGGCGTAGTCCTTTGTGTACATGTAGGCTTTGCCCCTCAGCGCATAGGCTGCAGCCTTTGTAGCCCTACCGTAATTGGCATTTCCCTTGGCATAGATGTTGGGCAAATTGGCTTCATTGATACAGTCCGTCAGGTCTGTAACAATTGTTTCCCATATCTTGGCCTCAGTTTCGCGGCCCTTGTTGGCCTCTGATAGTGTAACCGGAACAAGGTAAAGCGGAACTCCCTTGAAAACCTGGTTTAGGTTGAAATAAAACCAGGCACGCAGGAATTTGCATTCAGCCACCAGCCTTGCTCTCTTTTCGACCGCCATCGGTGTAGTGGGTACATTTAAAATGGCTGCGTTGGTCCTGTGGATGCCTTCGTAGTTCTGTTTCCAGTAATTTACGAACAGACCGTCGCTTGTGGTGATGTTCCCGTTTGTCAGTGAAGTTGCTCCCCTTGGCATTCCTGTTGAACTTTCCTGGTCAAAATACCAGCGGTTCAACCCAACGTAATCCTGACGCAATGTCTGGTAAACCCCGTTTACTCCCAAATCAGCCAGACTTTCTGTTGTCCACATGGATGTTGAGCCAATCGCGTTGTACGGAGTGGTATCCAGCAAACTCTTGCTGCAGCCGGCTATGAAACTGACTGCAAATATGATGATGATAAGTTTTAACTTTTTCATTTTTTCAGAAATTAAAAGGTGATGTTTGTGCCGAATGCAATCTGCCTGATTACCGGATAGTTGGTATTTCCACCCATTTCAGGATCGAGTCCCGGGAATTTGGTAAAAGTCAGCAGATTTTCTGCGGAGAAGTACAAACGTACTCTTTGGGTATAAATTTTGGCCGCGATCTTTGCAGGCAAGGTGTAACCCAATGTCAGGTTCTTCAACCTTACGAAAGAGCCGTCATACAACCATCTTGTGCTCGATTGCGTATTCTGGCCATCGCTCTCGTTCAATTTCAGACGGGGATAGGTGGCATTGATGTTGTTGGCCGGATCGCTTGGGTCCGCATCATTGTAGTAAAAATGGTTATTTACCTGCATTGCGCCAATCTGCCAGCCTGTACGGGTCGTCGAACTGTTGTACCCGCGCTCAAGCCAATAGAGTTTATTGCCTGCCTGACCTGACCATATCAAATCCAGGTCAAAATCTTTCCAGGCAAAATTCATCTGGGAGCCAAAGGTAAATTTGGGCATGGATGAATTTCCCGTGAAACTTTTGTCGTAGGTGTTACCATAGATCTTGTCGCCATTGGTATCTGCATAAATATAGTCACCATACCAGATCTTGTTCTTGGCGGTTGTAAGGTTGGGCATGAACTTGTAACCTGCTGCGATCATTCCGTTCAACCATGCCATGTCGGCAGGGGTACGGATCATCCCGTCGTGCGGGCCACCGTTGATGTTAACGGTACCGTCCGCATTGTTGTACTGTCCATTGCCATGATAGACATCCACCAGGTAATATTCGTTGATTGTATGGCCTTCCAGCACGCGGGTATCGCCTCCGCTGGATACATCTCCAATATTGGAATAGTAAACAGGTGCTCCTGTGGCATCCGTCCTCCATTCAGTCACCAGTTGACCCTTGTAACTTGTCACCCTGTTTTTATTGTAGCCAAAATTACCTGAAATAGAATATTTCACATCACCAATATGGTCTTTCCAGATGAGATTCATTTCGAAACCTTTGTTGGTCACTTCTGCGGAGTTGAGCGTTGGCGCCCCAACCAATCCAAGGGTCAGGTAAATCGGAGGAGTTGTTAGGATACCATCTGTGACCTTGTTGTAGCCATCCATCTCGCCTGACAAACGACCATTCAGCATGGTTGCATCCAGTCCGATGTTTCCCACAGTAGTAGATTCCCACTGCAAAATGGGGTTCGGGATTTTTCCCGGTGCAAGACCCGTAACCTGCAGTCCGTTGTAGGAATATCCTACCGGATTGTAGAGGGCCATGTAGTCGTAATTGCCCGAGGCGTTGTTTCCCAGTTTACCCCAGGAGGCACGAAGTTTCAGGTTCTGGAATAATTTGTAATCCTTCATGAATTGCTCTTCTGAAACCCTCCATCCGGCTGAGAAAGATGGGAACGTTCCGTGACGGTTGTCGGAAGAAAACCTGGAAGAACCATCGTAACGGATATTTGCCTCCAGCATGTAGCGACCGCTGAAATCATAGTTGACACGGCCAAAGAAGGAACGCAACGCCCAGTCACTTGCTGTCCCAGTAGTTGATATCATCGTAGTAGCTGCATCGAATACATAGGCGCTTTCGTCAAACAATCCCTTTTTTGTTGCATTGTGGTTGTAGGATTTTGCATAGGTTTCGTTGTAACCCGCCAATGCACCAACATTGTGTTTCCCTGCAAATGTCTTGTTGTAATGCAATAAGCTTTCGAGGATATAAGTATAGCTTCCATAAGTATTGTAATAGGTCGAAAGCAAAGAAGGATCTGTAATCGGGCTCATTACCTGGCCGGAACTAAATTTTACACGCTTCCCAACCGCAGGGTTGGTGTAGTTGTTGTATTCATCCACACGCTTGTTGTAGTTGAAATTGACATCCCAGCTTAAATCCTTTGTAAATTTGACTTTCGAATAAAGTGTCGAATTCATTCTGCTTACCTTGTCATCCCCTTTGACGCCATTCAGCATCCCATAAAGGTTGTTAGCAGTTGCACTCTCCTCAGGAGCTTCCGGGTATCCTAACAATCCGTTGTATCTCGGATATAATCCGGGAGTAGTCTGCGTGGCATATCCCAGCATGTTGGAGTAGTTTCCCAAGGAGGTGTTGTTCATGGTGGCATAGGTGCGGGTTCCCACCGTAAGCCATTTGTTGGCATCTATTTCCACGTTCGTACGTAGGGAATAACGTTGCATTCCTGTATTTTCGACGAGTCCGGGGTTATTCAGGTATCCGGCTGAGAGCAGGAACCTGGCATTCTGGGTGGCGCCGTTGACAGTCAAAGTATGATCCTGTACCAGGTTGTTCCTGTACATCTCCTTGTTCCAATCGGTATTCGGAAAAGAGACATAATTGGGAACCCCAAGCGCATTCAGTCCGTTCGGATCTTTCTGGGCTGTTTCCCAAGCAGATATGGTAGAGGCTCCAAATACCTCTGCCGTGCTGATGTTCCTGGCGCTTTCATTCAGCAGGCGCATGTAAGTTGGATAGTCAGATACAAATTCAAGCAGATTGGTTGGCTGTGACACAGAGTATGTACCGTTGTAGGTTACATTCAACTTCTTGTTGTCACCCTTTTTGGTGGTAACCAGAATCACACCGTTGGCAGCCCTTGATCCATAAATGGAAGCCGATGCGGCATCTTTCAGGATGGAAATGGACTCGATGTCCTGGGGATTGACTGCATCCAGGGTTCCTTCCATCCCGTCGATAATGATCAACGGGTCGCTGTTGTTGAGGGTGCCGATTCCACGTATACGGATGGTACCATTGTCAGAACCAGGTTTGCCACTTCCCTGACGGACGGTGACTCCTGAACTTAATCCGGAAAGTGCTGTAGATACGTTGATCATTGGGCGACCTGAGGCCATCTCTTCGAATTTGACCGAGGAAACTGCGCCAGTCATGTTCACTTTCTTCTGGGTCCCATAACCTACGATCACCACTTCATCTACACCGATGGTCTCATCTGCTAAAACTACATTGATGGATGACTGTGTTCCGACTTTTACCTCCTGCGATTTCATCCCGACGAAGGAGAAAACCAGTGTGGCATTATCCGGGATATTCAGGTCATATTTTCCCTGGGCATCCGTGACGACCCCAACCTGGGTGCCTTTCACAACGACCGATACGCCGGGCAGTGATGCACCGGTACCATCCGTGACTTTCCCGGATACTTTTTTTATCTGTTGCTCCGCATTGGCAGAGGTCGAAAAGAGAACAATCTGCCTGTCCACAACGGTATAGGCTACATCCGTTCCACTGAAGAGTTTGTCGAGAACCTGACTTATTTTATCATTGTCCGACTGAATATCGACTGTACGGTCGGTATTCACAATTTTACTGTTGTACATGAAGGAGAATTCAGACTGGTTTTGGATTTCAGCCAGCACTGTTTTCACAGATTGGTTGTTGATGTTAAGGTTGACCCTTGCATTCTGTGAATAGCTTCCCAATGCAAAAAGTTGTGCAACACTTACCATCAGAATGAATAATGTTAACCTCATAACCAGAAATGTTTTACCGGCCAGGGTGTTTATTTCCGGCCGATTGGTGAATCGTTTAAATTTCATAAATTCGTGGTGTTTGATTTAATACTAAATTAAATTGAATCTTTTCTATCGTCTGAGATGAAAAGCAATGATTGTCAAGGGGATGCGCCAACATCTCCTTGATTTTTTTCCTTTGGTCAGTTTCAGTGTTTCCCCATAGGCTCGCTTAATTTTGTTTGGTTATAAATATCTTTCGTTTGCTGAATGAATTGTCTGCCTGGCGAACGCGTTCGGTGATCGTGTATTTGACAGGCGCGGAGATCTTCAAGAGTTCCAGTATCTGGGGAAGCGTCTCTTCCCTGTAGGTGGCTGTGTAGACATATTCTTTCAACTCGGGGCCATGCAGCACGATGTCCACATTGAACCACCTGTTCAGCTTCCGCACCACCGCTTCCATCTTATCGTCCCTGAATATCAGTGTTCCGCTTTTCCAGGCAGTGTATTTGTCCACCTCGACCTTCGAGATTTTCAGCTCTTTGATTGATTTGGATTTGTCATAGGATGCCATTTCGCCTGGTTTGACATTAACTATTGTCTTCCGGTTTTCGTACTCCCCTGAGTAGAGCCTCACGCTGCCAGATTCAAGGATCATTTCAGTGGTGGTTTCATCCGGGTAGTTCACCACGTTGAACCGTGTTCCCTTCACCTCTATATTCATGGCTCCGGCATTGACCACAAAAGGGTGGGAAGCATCCTTTTCCACATCAAAAAAGGCCTCCCCGGTGAGCTCCACCTGACGCCTGTCGGCTGCAAAGGGAACAGGGTACTTCAGGACGGAGCCTGAATTCAGCCAGACATGAGAACCATCCGGTAGCACGAAGTCTGTTTGCATGCCCGTTGCGGTCTTAACCGTTTGAATGGTTCTGTGATTCTCAGCAAAAACCCCGGTCTTGCCGGTTTCAAGAGAGAGATAAAGGGAATAAGCCAGCAACGGAAGAACCAGGACAGCAGCCACCCTGGAGAAAACGCCAAATAGACTTTTAGGTGAAGTGCTTCTTGGTTTTTCTTCGCGCAGGTGGATCCTGTGGTGCAGGCGGTCCAGGATGCGTTCCAGGGTCTGTTTTTGTTCCCCTGGGTTTTGGACCTTGCCCATGAACTCTTCCTTTTCGAAGAGGAATTCCGTTTTTGACATGAGTAGAAGGTCATTCTCCGGGTTTTTCAGAATACTCAGAACCTCCCTGGCCTCTTCCGGGCTGCATTGGTTGTCTGAATATTTTTTGATCAGCTCAGGAATCCGATCCTGCTTCTGATTCTTGTTTGAATTTTTCATCTTGATTTTTAGTAGAAGGAGTTCAGTATTCTAATTGTCCCGATCTGCATGTCATACGGAGAAGTAGGGCTTACCCCCCTGCCTGGGATGAAGATTGTTCCAATGTAGAGATTGGTGGTTCTTTGTGTAACACTGTATCCGATATAATACAAAATACTCTCAAATGAAGAGTTCTGCGAAAAGTAAAATAATCACGGAATCCCTGCCAAGGCGTGTTTTTATGAAGTTGAGGCAATAATTGATGCTGTTCTCTACAGTTTTGACTGAAATACCAAGCTTCCCGGCTATTTCGCTGTACGAAAGATGATTCTTCCTGCTTAGCCGATAGATCTCAAGTTTTCGCGCAGGCAATTCCGATACAATGCGTTCAACCTGCTCTAACAAATCCCCGAATTCGATGGCCTCTTCCGGATTGTATTCATCCGATGCACTCGACAGAATTCTTTCCCTATATTTCCGCTCCTTCAGCCGTTCCCTAAGCAAGTCGATCGTGGAATGGTAGGCAATGCTGAAGAGGTAAGACTTGAAAGAGTTACTGCTATCAATGTTGTACCGTTTCTCCCAGATTTTAAAAAAGGTATTTTGAACAACCTCTTCAGCATCTTGTTTCGACTTTAAAATGGAAAGTGCAAAATGATAAAGTCTGTTGGCATAAATTTCATACAGCTGGTCGAACGAGCTTACCATTCCATTTCTCACTCCTTCAACCAGTTCTTTTTCCGTATGCATTTAGTCTTTTTTCGCAGGTAGTTTTGGCAAATATAACTATTTTAACACGATCAAGATATTGGCAAAGCCAAGTCACTACAGCCTCAGTTTAAACCAGTTTTCAGAACAAAATTTATTGTCAAAACTTCCAAGTTGCAAAGGAAATTGTCCATATTCCCGAACCAGTTTTACAATGTAACCGTATGTTTGACCAGAAACAGAACTTGATACAGAATGATCCGATTGGAAAATATAACTACCGTTTCTGGCAGCCTGCAATTGTCTCTATCCATGGAGGCGAGTTGCGTTCGAAACCATCACCGACTCCGGCTATCTGGATATCTCCAGCTGAAAAAAAGCGCCTGGGATCGGAAGGATCATCAAAAGCAAACGATTGCAATTTCTCAATGGTGTCAATATCGAAAGAGACAAATTCGGGCATTGGAAAATCGAACCTTTTGCGGATGGTTGCCAAAAAGCCGGTTTTAACCACAACTTCCTGATCATCCTCCCGGATAATTTCAAAATTCCTTATCAGCGGATCCATATTCGGCGTGGTGACAATCCAGTCGAGATCATAATAATGGTAGGGACTGGCTTCATATCGAAGCCCAAGTTCTTTGCGCCAGCGCCGGACGAAACTGCCCCAGAAAAAATCACTTGTCGGAACCCTGTCAGGCTCTTGGTGATGAAGCGTTTTGTTAATTCACTCAAGTTTGGCCAAGCATTTGTTTGATCTTTTCATCTGCTTATTATCTCGTTTTTTAACGGCCAAATGGAACTCGCCAACAATCATTCTCTTGTGTGAGAAGGAATCCTCATGGCTCGTTTCATCTGTTAACCGTTTTGTTTTGTAAGTCCTTAAGGAAATAACTGAAACTCTTTTATCCCAAAAAAGCCATCCGCATTCAAAATTTCCAATCTGAATTTCTGTGCTGAAACAGGATTTATTACACGCTCCCAGTCACCCATTTTAGTCCCTTCAGCAATGGTTATCCACTCTCCTTCTTTCTCGTACTGCACTCTGAATTTTTTTATTTCAGATTTTAAAAACGAAAATTCATTCAGTACGATCCTGCTTATTTTCTGTTTCTTGCCGAGATCAATTGCTATCCAACCCGTGTTGTTATACAATTTCTTGATCTCTTCTCCTCTGTAAAAGAGATCAGTCCCAAGATATTTATCAAAGTCAGCATCCACTTTTCGTCCCAACTTCCAGTAAGTGCCAGGATTATCGTCAAAAGCTGCATTCGGGTCATGCAGAAACTGCCCCATCGAACTGGAAGCAGTGGCCTTTAATCCATAAGCCAACGAACCGGAGGATGAAAAGGGAATGAGCATGCCGACTTTCTCCAACGATTGATTGGTCTCCAGGCATAACGTGGTTACGATATTTTCCTGATCTGCAAATGGCACAACCAGTTTCAAAGCGTCTTTCTTTTGTATCACACGGACAGGCTTTCCATTTAGTAACGTGGCTTTTTCAATTCTTGCCGCCAGAGGGGGCAATGCAAGTGTGTCATTCCTGAATTGAAAAACAAAGAGGTAAAAGGTTTTCCCGCTGTAAGTGCTGACATACTCTCTTGCAGGCATATAAGGTCCTCCCCGGGTGTTGTATACGGATTTGGCCCTGGGCTTCAGCCACTCGCCAAACTCGTTTAACCGTTTTACAAAATTGGCCGGAAACTGACCCAGACTGTCAGGACCGGTATTCAGCAACAGGTTACCATTCCCTCCAATGCAGCGAATCAGGGTAGTGGCCGCTTCTTTCATGTCACGAGGTTGATCGTTCCATTTCCACGACCATTGGTGACCAAGGTTGGTGCACGTTTCCCAAGGAACTGCCCCATATCCGGCAACAAATCCTTCAGGTGTGGCATAATCGCCGTTTGGTCCGATACGACTGTGCGATTCGTCGGAGTGATAGGCATCCAACCGGTTGTTGATAATGATTCCAGGTTGCAGCGTTTGCGCTAACTGATAGAATTTTTTGGCACTGGTTGGAGGAGCCCAGCCATCAAAATCAGTCCAAATCAGACTAATTTTCCCGTAGTTTGTCAATAATTCAGTTATCTGTGCAAGCATTCGCTGCTCAAATAGATCCTTGGTCTTTGGGTTGCGGCAATCCGGATCCTTCCAGTCGGGTGTAGAGAAATACCAGCAGATTGGCATGCCGGCTTCATGGGCAGCATCAGCAAGTTCTTTGCATACATCACGTCCAAACGGTGTATTCATGATATTGTAAGAAATCGTTTTGGTCGCCCAGTTACAAAATCCATCGCAATGCTTCGCTGTAAATACCATGTATTTGGCACCCGAGGACTTTGCTATGGCTACCCATTCCCTGGCATTAAAATTGACCGGATTGAACCGAAGGTACAAGGAATCGTACTTTGCCTTGCCATACCCCTCCCGGGCCCAGCTGATTTCACCACCCATCAGCGTAACTGGTCCCCAATGGATAAACATGCCAAAACGGGAATCTTGCCACCATTTCAATTTGGATTTGTTGTAGCCTCTGAGATCTGAACCTTCCTGTGCAAACCCGGAAATGACCACCAGCATGTAAACAAATATTTGTATGAACTTCCTCATTTTAAATTTATTTTAAAACAGACAACTTGTTTAAATTCCATTTTCTCCGGACAAGTGATCACCAGGGCTTCCTTTTCCTGCTTCCATTCGACCTTTTGAGTAGTTCCCAGGATAGAAATATTCCCAATCTTTTTTTCAACCAACCCGCTGGCACTTCCCAGACTTTTTATACGGATCATCTCTTCCGGCATGGGAACTGTCATGCACCAAACATAGACTGATCCATCTTTCCCTTCGCTAAACCTGAAATCTTTCGTGGAAAATTTAAAATCAGCATGAGGTTTGTCCAACTTGCCGCCGGGCATATTTTTCAACTTTTCAGGAGCGTTTGGATTTTTAGGATCCTTAACCATTTCGCCCTCGCCATATACCTTCCACGCCTTGCTGCCATAAATTCCTTCACCATTGATTTTCATCCAGGCACCTATCTCTTTGAGCATTTGAGCACTTCCTTCATCCATGCCCCCCTGGGGAGTGAGGCTAACGCAGAGGGTCAGGTTGCCATCCCGGGAGACATCTTCCAGCAAAGTACGCACTACCGCACCGGCATCGTAGACAAAGCCCGGACGGTAAAACCAGTCGCCCACGGCCCTGTCGGCCATCCAGGGCTGGTCGTTTTTGATCCCTTTCGGGAAAGATCCTTCGAAAGTGGTGGCCACCCCCCTTTGTGCCGGACTGAACTTGATGATGGCCAGTTTGTCTATCTTTCCATTGTTTCGGCTGGCAGCCTGGTTGTAAAAATGGGCTACCACCCTCTGGGCGGCGTCAGATTTGTATCCTGAAGCGCTGTGGTCACCCGAAAAGGGCTGGGTGCTGTTACCATCGGTATAGATGAAGTCGGGATCATAGTTGTCAATTACATCTTCCATCCGCATCGCCCACTGGGTTGCATGCCATTTGGCATAGGCCAGGTCGTTGCCAAAGATTCCTTTTCTTCCGAAAGCAATATCCTCCAGAACATAGGGTTTTCCATCAAGGGTCAAATTTTCATACGAAATTGGCTTTCCATAAAGACGCTGCGGATCCAGTCCTTCCCACCATTTTCCCTTTCCATCGGCAAGTGTAAGCCTGGCGGCATCATAAGGTACACCTGCTTTGGGTCCGGCTTTATCAGCCCCGAAGGCCCTTTGCCACCACCACCACGTGTATTCGTGGTGAAAGGAGACGCCGAAGCGCATTCCTTTCTTTTGTAATTCTCGCTTCCAACCAGCTAAAAAATCCTTTTTCGGACCCACATTGACCGAATTCCAGGGTTGGTATTTTGAGTTCCAAAGATCATAATTATCGTGATGAACACCTACGATCAGGGCATACCTGAAACCGGCATCGTAGTATGCATTCACCAGTTTTTCCGGATTCCAGTCGGTTGGTTTCCACTGGTTAAGTACATCCTTGTACCCCACTTCCGAGGGATGGCCAAAATTGACGAGGTGATTTTTATAGGCATCCGTCTCTTCACGGTAGATATTACGGGCGTACCAGTCGCCGCTCATGCCTGAGGCCTGGGGTCCCCAGTGGATGAAGATGCCGAATTTGGCATCCCGCCACCAATCAGGTGTTTTTTCGTATCCGGCATTGATCGACTCCCAGGTAGGTGCCATTTTCCCGGCAGCCATGGGGAAATCCATTTTTACCTCCTCTATCCCGGCAGGATCTGCAATAAAACCAAGATGTTGCTCTTCCGTTTGCGGCATCGGAGGAAGCTTGTAAGTTTTGGTGGATTGTGAGAATCCCGGAACAATGAAGGTTAGGAAAACGAGAAGTGCTAATGTAATTTTTTTCATTCTTGTAATTATGTTTGGTAAGAAAAAGTCGCGCAAAGAACGCAAAAATGCTGCGATAGCTTCATTGTCTTCATTTGCTTTATATTTATTTTCAATATCTTAACCACAATAGACATCAAACATCTTAGATACTATGGTGACTTATCCCGAAAAATCGGGACAAGTTGTGTCTATTGTGGTGATTTTGTATTGTTCAAATCTTAATTTCCATCATTTTACCCTTATAAACTACCTCCTGATCAACATGTTCAGAAATACCAACTCCTGTTCCCCTGTTTTCGCCAACCATCACTACCCTGAAGGTTCTTTTCGCCAGCATTCCGGAAAAACTGCCCTTCCTGGCCTGGATAGTCAATTTGCGAGCCTTGTCGTTCCAGGTAAGGTCGATGGTTGCATACTTGCCCTTTTCATAGTTGTAGGTATCATTTTCATCCTCGTATAGGGTAAAGGTACCGTTGGCTCCGGGATAGATGCGAAGTTCGATAGGATCAGCAGGCTTCTCTGTAGCATATTGCACCAAGGGTCCCATCGGCACAATGGATCCGGCCCTTACATACAACGGAATTGTTTCGATCGGTGCTTCTGCCTCGATGGTCTGGTTTCCCGGTAGGGTTTTACCCGTCCAGAAATCAAACCAGCTGGTTCCCGCCGGAAGATAAACCTGACGGAAAGCTCCTGCCTTTGGATTGTTTCCTGGATTATTTCTACTGGAGGTCACCGGGTTGACGAGGAAAGCTGAACCAAACATGTATTGGTCTGGAATGCGATTCACTGCAGGATCCTCCCTGAAATCAAACTTGAGGGCTCTCATCAGGGTATATCCTTCCTTGGTGACCTTCCAGGCCAGTGAATAGTTGTAAGGCAGCAGCCGGTAGCGGAGGTTGTCGTATTTCAGCAGGATCTCCTTCGTTTTGGCATCCCAGTTGTCTGAAAACAAAGCCCTCTCCCCTTTTCCATGGATCCTGAAGATCGGACAGAAGACTCCGAACTGAAACCATCTGGTAAAAAGTTCCCTGTTGGAAGCCGTCGACCAGTCGGGGGCGCTCCATTTATAATGATATCCACCAATGTCGGAGGTCCAGTAAGGTATTCCGGAAGCGCAGGCGTTGATCCCCTGTGGCACCTGGCTCTTGAAAGCCCTCCAAGTACAGGTGATGTCGGATGACCAGAGTGTCGCCGCATTGCGTTGCTGACCGGCAAAAGCCTGCCTTACCAGGAAGAATGCCCGCTTGTTGGGGACATCTTTGCGCCAGTTGTTGTAAAGGCCAACAGTATGCATCAGGGAATAGGTATTGAAGTAATCGATCCCTTTTCCTGTCGCAAAATTGGCCTGCCTGCGTTCGTCAAGAAGAGCCCCATTGTCGGGTTCGCACTGATCCACCCACCATGCATCCCAGCCATGGGGAGCGATCAGGCTGTCGTTGGCCTGCTTCCAGTACATCTGGCGGGCTTTTTCGCTGTGGGCATCGTAATAATTGTCGAAGGTATGGGTCATCACATTGTCCCAAAGGATGGAGGTGAGATTTCCGGCCTTCTCCATCTCAGCATAATTGGCGGTACCCTTGGCAAAAACGGGCCAGATGGAGATCATGGCATGCAGGTTGGCCTGGTGTAGTTCGTCGACCATCGCTTTTGGATTGGGGAACCGCTCCGGCCACATCAGGTGCGAACCGATCACGTTGGGCTCCCAGTAGAACCAGTCCTGTACGATGCAATCTACCGGAATCTTGTTGTTCCGGTAATTGTCCTTGACACTCAGCACTTCAGCCTGACTTTTGTACCGGTCCTGCGACTGAAATAGGCCGAACGACCATTTTGGATACAGGGGTGCCTGACCCGTAGTTTCCCGATAGGAGGCAATGATCCGGTCAAATTCGGGCCCGTAAAGAAAGTAATAATCTACCATCTGTCCACTTTCGGAGAGATATTTAAACTTGGTATTGCCCTCTTCTGCTCCAAAGAAAACGGATGGAGAATAGTTGTCCCACATCAGGCCGTAACCCTTGCCCGACAACAGAACCGGGATGGCGCCGGTCATGTATTTGATGGCCATATCCTGGTTCCTGCCCTTGTAGTTGATGGAAAGCGTGTCTTCAGGATGGCAGCCCAAACCATAAAGCGCCTCATCGGCAGGGGAGAGAAAGCTGGTGGAGCAATTGTATGTTTTGATCCCTGCGATGGTGGCAGGCTCCATTAATTTCCCCCTGGAGCCATCCTCCGCAAGGATCACATTTCCGTTGAAATCACAGAATTTGATGGCATTGGTTGTTTTATCGACAACAATTTTTAGCCGTTTTGTAGAGATTACTACCTGATTGTTGATCTCATTAATCTTGAAATCCGGTATCGAACTCCAGATCTTGTTGACCACCAGCGAAGATTTGGCAGGCCAGTTCCCCAAATGGGTATACCTGACCTCTACCAGGTCATCCTTGCAAATCATAAGGCTCATGCTTCCCTGGTCGAGGACAAAGATCACCTCGTTGGCGGCCTTTTGGTAAGAACGGACAGAGGCCTGCACTGTTTTTGCTCCAAAAAAAACAATGAACGTCATCACTGACAATACCATTGCCTTATAAATCAAATTTTCACGCTTCATCTTCCTGTTTTTTTTACAATTTAACTTTAGATTCGAATACCAATCTGACGGGGCCAACAAGTCCGGCAGGCTTTTGCAAGGATATCCAAAATATCGCCTTTCCCGTTTTTGTAAGGCGTGTTTTTGATACTATATTGGCACTTTTGGTTTGCCACAAACAGAAACCTCCTACATGCTTCGCCACAAAAATGATCATTTTGGCACCAAATGATTCGGCGGCATCAATCCATTGGTTGACATCCAATTTAGATGGATTGATCCGGCTGAGCGGTGTACTCTGGTTATCAAACGCTGTCCCTTGCCGGGTAATGAGCGCAAAATGTACAAAGATAGTACGTTCCATATTCTGCCACTGAACCTGTTGGGGCGATGGAAGGGCTGGATTTTTGAAGACGGTTTGAGCACTCAGTGAAGTCGCTTCAACTAAAAACAGCATCATGGATAGTCCAATGAACTTTTCCTTGTATCTAATTTGCTGTTGATTTGCCATACAGATTTTTTACCCTAATTATTGTTTCGAAATACCATCTACCCATTTAAATAATTCGTCCAAATCATAGTCTCCACTATGTGGCCGATCCCATGGCAATTCCAGGTTTACATCATTCCCTGTGTTTTGCAGGTAAGTCGCTAATATGACAGAAATGGCCAAACCCGTATCTTTGTCTTTCGATCCGTGACGAATTCGCCAATGCTTTGCCGTTTGCGTGTTGGGAGTACCAATATAATTCATCGGGTTCATCATCCCAACAATGTGTTCATCAGCCACTGTTCCTTTCCCGGTACTATTTTGAATTCCGTAAACAGTGAAGTGCTGGTTGTCAATAGTTGATGTTCCGAACAAACTGGTTTCAGGGCTGCTAAAATCCAAAGCATCAAAAGCAGGTGGCGTTTTTTGGCGTTGCATATACCGCACGTAAGCCTCCCAATCCAAATCAGCCACTTTTTTATTTTCGATTTTAAGCCAAGTTAGTTTAGACAAATCGGCACCGTCTTTTAACGCTTTTTGTGCAGAAGCAATCACGTACGATTTAACCAGGTTTTTAAAGTTTCCGTTTCCAGCTGCATCCAATGTGCATGCTTCGCCATTGGTCGCTTTCAGGTGCAAACTGTTGAGGTATGCCGGGAAAAGTTCTTTCAGTTCTTTCGAGACTTTAATTTGAGCTTCCGATAATTGTGACTCTGCAGCAAGGCTCTGCGGACCCATCGGTCCCCTTTTCTGATACGAATTAACGCCATAGAATTGCCATTCGTAAGCTGCATCAGCATGATCCAGGTTTGTAATCGGGCAATAGGCCGATGTTGCAAAAATGGCATCACTGGTATTGGCAGCACCCAGTTCTTTAAGATATGGCAGGTAGTCGGGATTATTGCCCGTTGCACCCAGCAAAGCTGACATCGCACCTCCGGCACTTGTTCCGTTGGAAATGATTTTATTGGCATTACCCGGCATAACTTTATCGTTGTATTTCAAATAGCGAACAGCCGCTTTTAAATCAACAATCCCGGCAGGAGCTTTGCCATAAAATACGCCTTGGAGATCCTTGTTGGTACGGCCCCTGGCACCTGCTGAAGCCACAATATAGCCTTTAGAAAGAGCCGCCAAAACTGTATTTTCCCGCTTGCCAAAATCTCCCATTGGACCACCATTTCCCATTGGAGGTCTGCCATCGCCTCTCATCCCTTGAGGAGGCGTTCCATTGTTTCCACCCATTGGGGGCATCATTCCGCCAAATCCATTATTCTTTGTGGAAGCCGGCTTACCCGGCATGTAGCCACCTATCTGGTTGGGGAAGAAGATCGGAGCAGTTTCAGTCGTATAGCCGTTGATTGATTTCCCCATGAAATAGGCCTCTGGGATGTAGACATTCATCACCTCGTAAGCGGTATCCACAGGATTAGCTACATACACAATCTTTTCGTAGGCTCTAACATCAATGTTTAAACCATTGTATTCTAAATTCTGCTTCTCGTACTTCTTTGGATTGAAATCCAGCTTATAAACTTCCTGATTTGATTGAGCGAATAAGCTGACGGTTAAACCTGTCAGCAAAATAGTTCCTAAAATTTTATTGTTCATCCTATATTATTGATTATTGATGTCATTTGATTCACCCTTTGTGAATATTCTCCATAAAAGTAGTTTGACTTCTTTTCCATATCCTGAAAATTCGCTTGAAGCATCATTTTTTGCATGCA
This sequence comes from uncultured Tangfeifania sp., assembly GCA_964528535.1. Taxonomy (GTDB): domain Bacteria; phylum Bacteroidota; class Bacteroidia; order Bacteroidales; family Prolixibacteraceae; genus CAINVV01. Next base: position 29,822 of record CAZGSQ010000028.1, read on the forward strand.
AAGCTTACAAACAATAGATTAAAATGATATTTTCTCAAAAAAATCGTTCCTGCCGACTCATTTTTTGTTACAATTCTATTACCTGCTGTGATACAAGACGCACCGGTCCGACCAAACCTGCCGGTTTCAGAGGACTGTCGGGACGATAATAATACCAGATAGAGAATGTTTTACGGCCCTGCGAAGGACGTGGCTGATTTTTGACAAACCAGTCAGGATAGGCCAGCATCGCTCTTCCCATCTTCACGCCACGGTCTTTGCCCCATTCGAAATCGGCAGGTTCCTTTTCATCGCCAATCAGACGGTTGGCCCAATTGTTGGTGACCATTATTTCGAGTTCGTTTTCACCCGAATGGATCAAACCTGTAATATCAACAGTGAATGGCGGATACCACAACACTCCGGCACTTTTCCCGTTTAAGCGAACCTCCGCGATATCGTTCATCTCACCCAAATCAAGAATGGTTCGCCCTTTAAGTGAAGATACATCAATCGACATTTTTTTGCTGTAAGTAGCCGTTCCCGCGAAATAATTAACCGATTTGTTGTTGTGTTTGCTAAAATCGATTAATGCAGGAAAATCCAGCTCAAACTTCTGATCATTTTTTGGAGCAAATGCCACTTTCCAGGTTCCTGAAACCGTAACCGGGGCAAGTGGTTTGGCTTCAAACGACTTTTCTTTGCCGGAAGCATAAATTACTTTGGCTGAAACATCTCCGCTGGCAATCCATACAGATTTTCCCTTTTCGAGGGACCGGACATCCCAGTCATCTACAGAATGTCCGCAACTAATTGAAACCGGATGATCGGCTTTCGTCGCGGCTTTGCGAAATACAACAAATACCGACTGGTTGCCTTTCAATGTTAAATCGACTGATGTGCGACCGTTTTTATCGTTCCATACCGGGGCATCGGCCTGGGTTCCGTCTTCGGCCTGCCAGAGTTCGGGTTGTCTTCCAGCTATGCGGAATGAAACGGAAGCTTGCTGCTTTTTTTCAGAAAGATTCGCTACAAAATAGATATCCGCATCGGATGAATGTCGGTGTGCAATTTTAATATCACCAGGGGCCTGCGATTTTTCTATCTGAAAGTCAGGCGTTATTCCGGTTCTGGCAACTGCATCTTCAATTTTGGCAAAAACATATCCTTTTGCAAAATGATTCAACGGATTATTTCCCCAAACTTCTTCCGCGATCTGTTTCACAGATTCGTCACATTTCGGAAAATCTTTAAGGCTGGGTGAACTGTTTGGTTTGGAAGAAACCACCACTGCCCCTTCGGCAACCAATCTTTTGATTTTTTGGGCCACTTCGGGCAGCATTTTACCATCATTTGGAAACGCAACAAAAGCATAGAACCTCCCGGTAGGTAATAAAACTTTGCCATTTTTAACCTGAATATCGTCAGCCAGAAAATCGGGTATTGAAATCAAGTCCGAATTCCCTTCCAGTTTTCCTACAGAAAGATAATCCGCTGTTTGTTCACCATGCTGTAGCAAAACCTGACAACGCGCCAGGTAGGTAAAAAAGGCTTTCCCGGGTTCGAACCAGGTCTGGTTGCGACCAAAATGGGTACCCCACCAGCCCATCCCCATACCTGGCTGGTATTTATCATCAAAGGGCTGATGTACCCAATGATGCAAAACCATTCGATTAATGCCCTGTGAAAACACCCTGTCAGCGGTAGCCTTCAGAAAAGCCGGATCTTCCGTAAACTGACTTACTTCGGGACGTCCGGTAAATGCTTCGGCGCCCACTATTGTTTTCCCGGCTGCCCTTGCTGCCGCAGGTACTTGCGGGGAAATTCCTCCTATTCCGGCAGTCCAGAATTCGGCCATCGGCAAATCGGCCAAAGCAACCCCCTGCGGAGTGTCGAACGGACCACCATACGGTTCCATCTGAAGATCAAGTTTGGCTTCCTTTAGGTTTTGCTTGCCTATGTTCCATCCGTTGTCAAAAAACAACTGGCTGATCACATCCTTGTAATCCCAGTCAAAACGGGAGGTCTGCTCTTCGCTGTTCACGATCCGGCGATCTTTGCTGTCTTTTCCTGTTCCAACAGTCTGGCTAAAAGAGGCCAGCCAGGGAATCGGGTCATAGCCCTTCCTTTTGATAAATTCTTCACGGAATCCTGGGGTCCAGTTTTGATTCCCAGCTTCATAGCTGTCTATCAGCATGTGCTTGAACGATTTTCCCAGGTATTCGCCCAAGTGTTCCTTAAACGGATCGAGTACTTTTTTCCAATGATACATGCTTTGTTCGATACTCATCTTGTCTGCCTCCAACGATTTTCCTAACAGATCATCAGGTATAGGATGCGGAGGCCTGCCGGTAGGAGCATGGCCAATGCGGTAAATGATCCATTTTCCCTCCGGGACTTTCCATTGCAATCCGTTTGAACCATGAAACTGACTTGAAATATTCAGGACTTCATTCGCGGCAATTTCCTTTTTACCGTATGGCACTGCCAGCACAACCAAATCCTTATACCAGGAGAATTTACGGCCCGTCTTGCCCCATCCTTCATCCGGAACATTAACCGGCACCTTCAGTTGAAGGTTGATTTCAGTACCTCCTGCAACGATGGTATCGCTCCATACCAGATGCTGCATGCTGCGCTCCTCATCAATCCACGGACCTCCTGTAGTAGAATAGCCTACAGTATTATGCAATCCAATTTCGAGTCCCAGACGCTGAGCCTCAGCAGCTGCAAAACGAATGGCTTCCCAGTAAGCAGGACTTCGGTAAGTCTGATCCGGCCAGGGATTGTTCAGTGTGGGTGCATGTGACTCCTGAACCGCTGAACTAAGGTTGAAGATGGTAGCCCCTCCGATTCCCTCGGCCTTCATTGCCTCAAGGTCTTTGGTGATCCCCACCTTGGAGAAATTGGAGCCCATCCAGTGCCACCACACATAAGGTCTTGCGGAAACCGGAGGATTTCTGAAGCTTTCGTCCGGATTTAAGGATGTTTTGGGAGCGTTTTGTGCGATCACAAAGCTGTGAATGAACAACAAACCAAGTGAGACAAGCAGGGATGAGATATTTCGCATCATTTTTAAATCTGTTTATTTGATGGTAAAACAGTTGCCAAATTATTTCGGACTATAATTTTTGTATTTCCCTGATTTCGGATGATCAGGAAGATGTGTTTCTTAGAATTTTTTGTTTGCCCTGAGGTGTATTCCAGGAGTCTTTGAATGGTATTGATCCTTGTACCATCGATCTCCTGAATCAGATCGCCGCTTCTGAAACCAAGGCTAAACGCTTCAGAATTTTCCGGAACAGCCGTGAGGGCCACACCGCCTGAATCATAACTGACACCATACGCTGAAAGCTCTTCTCCTACCGGTTCCTTCAGCACGATTTGCATCCATGTATAAACCGGTTGAATCGTCTTTTGTTGTGGCTGATCCATTTTTAGGATAAAAGATGGGATTTCTACTTTTTTGGCAATGGCTTTCAGAGAGGGTTTGGTCACTCCGAACTGATCCATAGCGAAATTAACAAAACCGGTTTTCAATGCGGGAGAGTTCTCAAGTACCCTGAAATCACCCGCGGCAGGTTCGATAAACAATGGATCGCCATTCAACGAATTCTGATCGCAACCAATGACAGAAAATTTGTTCATTGCATCTTTGGCAGACACGTAAAAATTTCGGTCCAACTCTTTTCCCCAATGTCCCTCTTTGGGGATGGACCTGTCCATGATGGCTGGTTGGTATGCCTTGAAAACGATGTTGTTCCGGAAGATGTCCCCGCTGTTGAGGTACCACACATGAGGATGCAACCCGTTGTTCACGATGACGTTGTTGGTGGCAGAGCGCTGGTATCCTTCCCGCATTTTCAGTCCGCCATTGAGCAGCAGATTGTTATATATCTGGTAGTTGGAAGATCCGTCGTCGAGATCAATGTCCCATCCATGGTCGCATCGCCAGCGGTTGTTGCGCAGGATATTGGGATCCAGCATGTCCAAGAATGGAAGTCCCGGCACTTTGGCAACTTCCGGGACTGTCTCACGGATATCGGGGGTCCAGTATCGATCCCTGCCCCAGGAGTTGAAACTACCGTGATCGCCAGTCTCCAGAACAGTGTTGAAGATGTCGCAGTTCTCGATGATATGACCGCCAAATGTTCCCTCATTGATGTTGATGCCAGCCCTTGGAACATCGTAAATTGTACAATGGTTCACAGTGATTTTGTGCGAAATGGAGATATGCACTGGAGCCGTCTGCTTCTCATCGCGGCCTGTCATGGTAATGAGGCAATCCTCTACAAGGCAGTCCTCGGGGTAGTTATCACCTTTTGGACCGGGTGTTCTGTCAATGGTTGAGTAGTCTTGTTTGCCGTATTGAAACAACGGACTACGCACAGTCGCCGGATCACCCACGAAGGCAATGCCATTGGCGCCGCTGTGATGGATGTAGCATCCCCGGATGGTGATCCGGCGATTGTAATTATTGACGAAGATGGTATTTCCTCCCAATTGATCGAATTCACAATCGCTGATGCTGCAATCTTCTGCCCCGCTGAAAACTACAGCGCCGCCGCGGTAAACGGTCCAGTCGGAACGAAGTAGCGGTTCCTTGTTGTCCATGAAAGTGCGGGCTGCATGACGGAAAACGAATCCTTTCAGATGAACGGATCTGACCGGATTTTCCCTGGTACCTAAAAATTCGACCAGATGCCTCAACCTGACTATTTCAACTTTGGAAGTGGTGAGATCCATGCCGGGTTCGGGCATAAAATAGAGTTTCTGCTCTTTGGCATTATAAAACCATTCGCCCGGGGCATCCAGTTCTTCAAAAACATTCTCCACCATCCTGTAAACCGGGTGCATCTTCGAGGGTCGGTTATTTTGCCAGCCCCCTTCATCATTCAGGGTGCCATCCGCATTCTTCCCCTTGATGATCCAGTGCATATCGCCCCACAAGGCTGAATGCATGGCATGGATATAACCGCCATCAGGATTTTTCCATCGGGCGATCCGTTCGGGAGTCAGTGGGTCATTGGCCGGATCCGGTTTGGCCTGGTGACTCAAATCCCAGATGTCAAATACATTTTTGCCGGGAACCGCATTGGGGAATCTGGCCATCCGCTGGCGTTTCCCATTGAAGTACAACTGGTCTATGACCGGTTTCCCGGATACCTCAGCAACAAAGATGCCGTTCTTGTAGGGTTTCCATGTTAGCTGCAACAGGCTTCCACCACTCAGGATAGCCTTGCCCTCCTCTTCTGCCCTCCAGACAACAGATTTCCTGTTATCGTCTGAGGTGAATTTGACCGTTTGTGGGAGGTAGTAAATTCCATTGGCGAAGATCACTTCTACAGTTTGATCAGCCGGAATTTTGCTTACAAGCTTTTGTGCCTGCTGAAAGGATGCCAGCGGTTTCTCCTTCGTACCCGGATTTTTGTCGTTACCAAGGGGTGAGACAAATATCGTTTGTGACCGACCGGTTGAGATCAGAATCACTGTAAAGAAAAACAGCAGAATTCGTTTGGTTATATTTTGGTGCATCAAAAAGCTTTTAGGCGTTGGTTTGAATTTAATATTTTGTTTTTATACAATTCTGTTAAAGTATAATTATCGTACATGATTTATGCCAGATGGCTTATGGGCAGAAAACGAAATATTATGAATGATATTCCTTCCCACCCATGCCATATAATTATTAATCAACAAATTACTTTGAGCCCTTAGTGCTTTCCTTTGGGTCCTTCGTGGTTAAATAATCTGTTATACAATAAGGGCACTAAGTCCTTATGAATCAAATCCCTGCACAAAAATTGGTGTAAATCTGCAATTCAATTGAAAATATACACATTTTTATTATCCTCTTCATTTATTTCCATATTATCTCAGAACTGATACCTGAACCAGTCCACATCGACGAAGCCACTTTCGCTCAGGTCGTTGTAATTGTAAATCCCTATATGGTCGCCCCGGAAACCGGCCCATTTCAGGGCATATTTTCCACCAAATGGCATGAATGTTTTGCCGTCGGTACTGAAATAGTAAGAATTGATGCAATCCTTGCCGATGACCGAACGAATCCAAATCTCAAATGAATTAATTGCCTCACCTTCAACTATTTTTCCATTGTCATTGTATTTGATGACTTTACCTTTTTCCGTCATTTTCACTCCAAGCGTGCAGTAATCTTTCCCTCCGTTAAAGTGGCTCAGCCCTGCCTCCTGACCAACTGCCATTCCTGAAATATCCATTTTAATTTCGACTTGCACCATGTCACTTTTGACGTAACGCTGGCAGATGGTATTTCCAGCCTTGAAAAAGGTGCTTTCCACCAAAGGTTTAAAGGCATGCAATCTAAGATAGCCACGTCGTTCGGTGAGCGACCATTTGTCTGCACGTGGCTGGTAATTCCACATCCATTGCGGATGTAGCTTTTTGCTGTTGAATTCATCGCTTCCCTGAGGAAACGTTTTTTTATGTCCCTGAATGGGCTTTTCGGCTTCCCATACCGGTTCACCAATTTTGTCGTTGTCGTAATCCTTTCCGGCCATGGGCCAGCCATCCACCCAAGTTATGGGTAGCAAAGCCGTTGGACGGCCATTTTCGTACCCTCCACCCTGATGGGTCAAAAAATACCACTTCTTTCCATCGGGTGTATCCAGCAAAGCACCCTGGTCGAGCCTGTCGCCGGTGCTGTCGGGATGGACCATCAGATAGGTTTGTGTACCCTGGGGTGAAATATCATAAAAACCGGGATCTCCGGGTTTCCCGGGAGTGCCGTCGGCTTTGGTCCCATAAATATTTTTCGAACGGATCATCACAGCCCTCCTGTCATAGTCTTTTCCAAAACATTCGTTGTGGTACAGGTAGTAATAGCCATCCTTTTTAAAAATCTTATTTCCTTCTCCCCAGGTGGCCTCCGGCAGAATATTGGTTCCACGGTCTGTTTGATCCAATGTCTTGATTTTCATTTTATTGATGTCGCCATCGAGCAGCTGAGTGCCATCCATCGACATTTGGAAAAGGATCGGGAACCAGTTTTTCTGCGGATTACTTGCGATCATGTAAGCCTTGCCGTCTTCATCCCAAAACGGACAATTATCATCCCAATTCAATCCGAATAATTCGACGCCATTTTTATCCTTCATCAGTTGCACCTTCCACGGACCTGTCATTTTTTTGGCAGTCGCCACATAAAAACCGCCTTCATTATAAGTGGTAAAATAAACCCAAAACTTCTTATCGTGGTAACGAAGCGAGGGCGCATAAATACCCTTGCCATAATGATCCATCACTGTATAATCAAATCGCTTATCCTTCAACTGAACGGGCAAATTATCGATCACATACCCAAGCGTTTCCCAGTTGACCATATCCCGGGAATGCAAAATAACTATGCCTCCCGAAAATTGCATGGTGGACGAAACCATGTAATAATCCTTTCCGATCCGGAAGGCATCAGGGTCGCTGTAATCCGTCGGAAGGATCATGTTCCGATACGTTCCATTGCCAAGATCGCCCCAGCGACTCCCGTTGTGTTGTGCCTTAACATTCAAAATATTACAAATTATAGCAAGTAAAAAAAACAAAGCCTTGAAACACTTCATTATTTTCTGAGAATTAAAAGAAATAGATTATAAATAAATAAAAAATGAAAAGTCTATAGTTGAACTATTACGCTTTTAAATTATACGATTCAGCTGTTAAACTCCACTTTTTAAGATATGTTCATTTTGGGTACTGACTGGTGCAATTTTCTTCATTTTGCAAACTCAATTTTGAATGCCAGCACATAATCGCAAGGTAGTTTGGGCATTTTTGCCACATACACTTTTCCTTTTGCAGCATCCGGCATTCCGGGAACATCGCCGGCCAGCTTCCATCCGGATATTTCATTATCTGAATGAAAAACAGGTTCTTCGCCAGGATAAGCCATGTAATTAATCTTGTACGAGTCGTAATGACCGTCATCTGAAGTAAATGTTTCTGTTTCAGAAAGCCGGTACTGCCCACCACGAATCATTACAAAAATATCGCGGTAAACTCCTTGCTTGAAAAACTTCACGGACCGTTTGGCCCGGCTGAAAGTAGCAAAAGGCCCATCGGTTTTATTGGCATTGGGATCAGCCAGTTTACCGCTCCATGCATCATTTCCCAACGTCGAAACATAAAAATCGGCAAAGATTTG
>CAZGSQ010000029.1:0-36451 GCA_964528535.1 uncultured Tangfeifania sp.
CTTCGGTCGAGAAGGTACGGGCGCTCACCGGAATCAGGTTGTTGATGGTTTTTTCTTTGGCGTTGGCCGTTACAACGACTTCTTTCAAGTCGGTCACATTCTCTTCAAGGGCTATATCCAGTATCGTTTCCTTGCCGGATGTTACCACGATGTTGGATACCTGAACATCCTTGTATCCCATATAGGATATTTTTAGTTCATACCTGTCGGGCGAAAGATCCGAAAGCGTATAATTTCCTTTGCTGTCTGAAGTTGTCCCTTTTCTGTCGGCACTGTTGATGATCTGCACGGCAGCACTCGGAAGGGTGGTCTGTGATAGTTTGTCGGTGATGACACCCCTGATTTTTTGCCTGTTTTTTTGGGCAAAAGAGAGTTGGGCGATCAATAGGAAAATTATAAAAGTGTACTTTTTCATGTTTGTTTTGTTATTTAACATTTCTCACCAAACGCACATAGTTTAACACCCTTTCTTCTCCTTCGCCGGTTCCAACCATCTTCCTGTCGAAACGCACAGCACCGGCACCGTGAAGGTCTTCGCCGCTTCCATTTTCCGCCCGGCCAAAAGCTACATACCATGCATTGGAATATGTACCGGTTGGATTTGAAATTGCCGATGTACTTGTCCAGTAATAGGGATAGTCGGCCTTTCCGCCATCGTTTAGAATAGCGGTACAACTGAACATGGCATTGATTGCCGGTCCCACATTGGCTGGGTTTGTTGCACCTGGAGACCGTGTGTAATCCACCAGACTTTGTAATTCTTTTGTATTGGGTAAACGCCAATCGTTGTGGCCCAGATAATTTGCTTTATTCTGAGTTTGAGCATAAGCCAAAGCGTGTTCCCAATCTATTCCCGAACCATTGTCGGCTTTTGGCCACATCAAACCGCTAGCCAAATCAGAAATTGTTCCGTCGTTATTATCTTGAAATAAATTAACGCCATAGGCCAGATTTCCACGCACACAGCGAACCTGATGCTTAGGTCCGACACTGATGCTATATGCTTTAATATGTCCGGTGCCAAAATTTACACCGAAGGCAAGTTCTGCTCCGGGCGTTTCCCCATTTGCACTTATATTGCCCATTATGCCTGCATATTTGGTACTACTCCAAAAAATGGCGTGACTGAGTTCCTGCTCGCTGCTGTAGGTGATGGTAAAATAGTTTGTATCAATCCAAGGCCAGCCGGTACTTGCATTCCATAAAGAGTAAAGTTCCTTGATGGTCGGCAAACGCCAGTCGCTGAAACCACCATATTTTTGGCTGTTTAGATTGTCTGCCACAGTTTGAGAGGCAGCCCAGTAATAGGTCCCGGAGTCATAACTTTTCTGCCAGGTCAATCCGGTCACTTCATCTTTTACCGTCAATCCATCGCTGTTTTTGGTGTAAGCAGGAGTTGTGTGTACAAACTGGGAATCCTGACCATAAAAAGCTGCACTTAAGGCAGGAGTGATCTTGTTGCCGGTCCCATCCCAACATCCAGCTTGACTGGTTCCAACAATGGGATAACTGTTTTTCGAGGCTGCAGAACGCGGAACGATCGTTAATTCGGCATCGGAAGTAAAATCATCTTTCTTACAACCTGTCAGAGTGACAAAAATAAGAAAGTAAAAAACTGCTACCGTGGAAATGATGAATTGGCCTTTTGTGTTCATGACTTCAATTTTTAATATTTGTAAATTGAAGGCAATAGTAATTCCGGCAAAATCCTTATGAAAAAGAATTAGCCGAAAGGCAGGAAAGTGTCTCTGGAAACTGAATTTGTATCACTTAATGACACGCTGATTATTCATAAAAAAAGAAAGGAAAGCTGTTGGGCAAAAAAAATCCAAATTCAAAACCAAGCGATGAAAAACACATGATGCAGATCACCTGTATGCATTCATAGACCCGTTTACTAATTTGTAAAACAATTAACTCTCAATACGTAAATTAAATGTCTGCTATTTTGTAAAATGTCTTTTATATACTTTCTAAAAAGTTGATTTTATATCTTAATTACCAACTAATTATGGCATATATAGATCGAATAACCGACCCAGAACTTCAACGCAAGTTACAGGCGGCAGGAGCTGTACTGATTCGAGGAGCCAAAGCAGGCGGGCAAACAGAATATGCTGCTTTTGAATTCAAACTCGGAACGGGGCAAATTGACGTCGCCGCCGCCAATCTAACTAAATTTGCCGCTGTGATTGATACAACAAAAACAAAGGCACCTCAATCTTTGAATATTATTACAGGTTCAGGAATAAGCTAAACACGGTCTGACGGAATAAATGTTATTTCACTGGCATCGCTTGGGGTTTAAATATTCACAAAGGAAAGCTATATTTGCTACAACTATTTTCACGGCGCAAACAAACCAAACATCCATAACATGACAAATTTTGACAGCATCATTTTGGGCATCGTTGAGGGTCTCACTGAATTCCTTCCAATTTCTTCCACCGGGCACATGATTATGGCCCAGAATGTCATGAAAATTTCGGGCGAATTTGTAAGTACTTTCGAAATTGCCATCCAGATCGGAGCCATCCTGGCCATCGTCCTTCTATATGCCCAGAGGTTTATGCAGAGTCTTACCATCTATTTCAAACTTGGAGTTGCCTTCATACCTACCGGGATTGTCGGATTTTTGGCATACAAGACCATCAAAATGTACCTTTTCAATCCTTATGTCGTTGGTATCGCTCTGGTTATCGGGGGGATTATCCTGGTTCTGATTGATAAAAAAGTAGTGGCGCAACAGAGCAAGACCCTTGATCTGGAGTCCATTTCCTACCGGAGATCCTTCATCATCGGATTGGTTCAGTGCATCTCCATGATACCGGGTGTGTCAAGGGCTGCAGCCACCATCATCGGAGGCGTTTTTAACGGACTGGACAAGAAACAGGCCATGGAATTCTCTTTTTTGCTGGCAGTTCCCACCATGTGTGCCGCCACCGGTTACGAGCTGATCAAAACACCCATCCACTTCTCCTCCCATGAATACCAGTTGCTTGCCATTGGTTTGGTCGTCGCTTTCATCACCGCATGGGCCGCTGTGAAGGTCTTTATCAAACTGGTCGAAAACTACGGATTCAAATATTTCGGATACTACCGGATTGCCATTGGGTTGCTCTTCTTGTTGTTTATACGTTTTTAAATCAATAGTTTGCTTCGGAGTGCCTCCTCGCAATGACGGTGTGTTTGGGTTGTTGGTGGGGGCAAAAGATTGCTTCCTGCTTCGTTCCTGGCATTCGCGATGACGGCAAGCAGGTATGCGGATGGGGTGAAGGGCAGGTGGCGGGCTGCATCTGTTTTCCAAACTAAAAAATGTCGACCCGCCGCCTGCCCTTCACCCCACACTATCAAAGGCACACCGTCATTGCGAGGAGGTACTCCAAAGCAACCTGCTGACCAACAGTTAAATAAATCTGTTCTACAAAAACATTCATCCTTAAGTTCTGCATTCTATGAAAAACCCATTGACAGTTTGTTGCTTTCTGATCTTTCTATCCTCCTTTGCACAAAAAAATCAGGATACAGAGAAATTCCGGGCGCCTTCGGTACCGCTTGTAGCGCATAACCCCTATTTCAGCATCTGGTCTCCGGGAAATAATCTGTACGATTGCGAGACTGTGCACTGGACCGGAAAGATGCAACCGTTGCATACCATTCTACGGATTGATGGAATTTCTTACCGGGTGATGGGAAGCCAGCCTACAGAATTGGAACCGATCCGTCAGACCGGTGTCAAAATTCTGCCAACCCGCACTATTTACAGTTTTCAGAACCAAATGGTCTCCATTGAGATGATCTTCACAACTCCTGCCCTGGTCTCTGATCTGGATTTGCTTTCCCGACCGATAACCTTCCTTTCCTGGAACCTTCATGCCATTGACGGAAAAACGCATACTGCGCAACTTTACCTCGATTGCGGTGCAGAAATTGCTGTCAATACACCAGACCAGGAGGTGCAATGGAGTGTGCCGGAAGTCAAGGGTCTCACGGCACTCAAATTAGGGAGCCTTGAACAGCCTGTTTTAAAGCGGAAAGGTGATGATGTGCGCATCGACTGGGGATTCGCCTATCTGGCCATACCCGACAACCAGAAAGCCAAAATGCTTGTTGGAGAGCGCAAAAAATTGCTTGGGAGTTTTGTTTCCTCCGGTTTTCTTCCATCCACCAGCGACCTGACCCAGCCTCACAAGGTTAGCGAAGGGAAAGTGACCATGGCCGGATCCTGGGATTTGGGCACCGTCAGTCACCAGGTGGTGACCACGATGGCCTTACTTGCCTATGATGATATTTTAAGTCTCCGTTATTTTGATACAAGCCTGCCTGCTTATTGGAAAAAAGATGGAAAAACCATCGAGCAACTGCTTTCCCAATCTCTGTCTGAATTTGCCGGCTTAGGCAAAAAGTGTGCCTCTTTTGATTCTGAACTGATGAGGGATCTGGGAGCTACAGGTGGCAAAAAATATGCTGAAATGACTGCCCTGGTATACCGCCAATGTCTGGCAGCTCATCAATTGGTAGTGGATTCCAATGGTCAGCCGCTCCTTTTTTCGAAAGAAAATTTCAGCAATGGTTGTATGGCAACTGTGGATGTGATCTATCCTGCTTCTCCTTTCTTCTTCCTTTTCAGTCCGGCGCTGACCAAGGCCATGTTGCAACCTATTTTCGCCTACTCCGGCTCTTCCCGTTGGAAATTTCCTTTTGCTCCGCACGACTTGGGCACCTATCCTTTTGCCACCGGACAAGTTTACGGCGGCGGAGAAAAAACAGTAGAGAACCAGATGCCAGTCGAGGAGACAGGAAACATGGTGATCATGACGGCTGTATTGGCAAAAATGGAGGGGAATGCCAATTTTGCAGAGGCAAACTGGCCGGTGTTGGAAAAATGGTGTGAATACTTGCTTGACAAGGGATTCGATCCAGAAAACCAATTGTGCACAGACGATTTTGCCGGCCATCTGGCCCACAACATCAATCTTTCTGCCAAGGCGATTGAGGCGCTTGGATGCTATTCCATGCTGTGTGAAATGACAGGCAGAAAAGAGAAAGCAGCAGAAATCAGAAAAAAAGCGGAGGTGATGGCTGCTGAATGGATCAAACAATCCGATGAGGGTGACCACACCCGTCTGGCGTACGACCGTCCGGGTACGTGGAGCCAGAAATACAATCTGGTATGGGACAAACTGTTGGGATTAAACCTCTTTCCCAGTGAAGTGTTGCAGAAAGAGATCAAATATTACCAAAAAATACAATCAGAATTTGGATTGCCCCTCGACAACCGCCAGCGTTATACCAAGAATGACTGGATCACCTGGACTGCAACGATGGCCGGAACGAAAGAGGGATTCCGGTCACTTTTTGAACCAGTTTGGAAATATGCCAATGTTACCCCTCAGCGGGTTCCGGTATCCGACTGGTACATTGTTGACAATGGCTACATGGTTGGATTTCAAGCCAGGTCAGTGGTGGGTGGTTTTTTTATCAAGATGCTGTCGGACAAGACCATGTGGAACAAATGGGTAGGTAAGGGGACCAATGTCTCAGGCAACTGGTCTCCTTTAAGCCTCCAAGTGGCAGCAACAGAAAGAAGGTAAAAATTTTGCTATTTTTGTTGATGAAGCGAACATTCCGGACTTATTTCCCCAACCATGTTTAACTACAATTTCAAAAATGATGGGCAAGCTCTTTTGAAATTGGCCGATGGAGATTTGGCGGCCTACCGTTTCTTGTTCGATAGGTATTTTGCCGATCTTTGCAATTTTCTGAACATCTACCTTCATTCCAAAGAGTTTTCGGAAGAGGTAGCCCTCGAAATATTTGAGATCGTGTGGGAGAAACGTGAAACGCTACAAATCAGGGTCACTTTCAAGGCATTTCTCTTTTCTTCGGTAAAAAACAGGGCCATCAGCCATTACCGAAGGGAGCACAGGAATATTTTTACCACTCTCGAACCAAACGATTTGGCCATCGCCGAAGAATCCAACTCGCAGCATTTTATGGAAGGAGAAGGGCTTCGGATGCTCCTAACTATGGCAATGAGCAAACTACAAGAAAGATGCTGGCAAACTGGACAGCAATGTGGTGACTCAGCTTTGTTACTGGGATGAAGTTGCGAACAAATTCATCTCACCAAAAGGCAGTTATACCATCATGGTGGGGGCTTCTTCCGAAGACCTACGGCTGACACAGGTCATTCTGCTTTGAGTTAACATAACGACTATTTCGGCCAGATGACGGAGAATATCGAACCTATATATTTCTAACAGATGGATTCACTGAAAAATAAAGTACAGATTACTAAGAGTTTAATTATTTGCCTTGCTGTCTTCACTACATCATTCGCCTTAGGCCAAAACAGATGGAATATTCAACCTGACGGTTCCTTAAAGTGGGAAGTAAAGCAGGATATTCCCCATTATGACCATATTGAAATGAGCGGTGAGAAAGTATCAGCAATTCTGCGTTATGGTGTAAATAGCGATGGCTCCTTTCAGTTGGAGCGGTCATTGGTTTGGCCAATGCTACGCACGGTTCCGAACAATACGCATGCCAGCCTGATGCAGCGATATGCAATTGATTTTCCTTCACTGCTAACGGTTAATGGAAGCACCTTAAAGAACGGCAAAGTAAAATCTGTTTCATTAAATGGCATCTTAACAGTTACAACTGAATACAAATCTCCTAATTCAATCAGCCTTTCCCAATCAATTTTTCCTTCAACTACCAGACCAATGATTTGCGAAAAATATTCCCTGAAAAACACCTCGCAAAAACAGACTATTGTTACTATCCCGGAACTCAAAACATTATATCGGACGGATGAAAAGAAAGGAGTCGAAGGCAGTTATTGTATAGAGATTGGAATTCAAAACAGTGGAGTATTCACGCTGAATCCCGGACAGGAGATCTATTTCTTCGCAACCATTCAGGCTTATTCAAAGAGCCAGGCTCCACTAGTGTCAAATGTAGAACAGGAGATGGAATCACGCCATGCATTTGTAAATCAAATGTGGAGCAATCTGGTATTTGAATCGCCCATTGAACCGATTAATAAAATGTTCGCTTTTGCCAAGATCAGGGCCTCTGAGAGTATTTACAGGACAAACGGCGGGTTAATGCATGGGCCAGGTGGAGAATCCTATTATGCAGCCATCTGGGCCAATGACCAGGCAGAATATGTTGGTCCTTTTTTCCCCTATCTGGGATATAATACCGGAAACGAGGCGGCCTTAAATGCCTATCAGCAGTTTGCAAGGTTTATGAACAAGGAATTCAAGCCTATTCCCAGTTCCATCATTGCTGAGGGGAAAGATATCTGGAACGGTGCCGGCGACCGTGGCGATGCGGCAATGATCGCCTATGGAGCTGCAAGGTATGCCCTGGTTCGCGGTGATAAGTCTGAAGCTGTAAGCCTCTGGCCTCTGATTGAATGGTGTTTGGAATATTGCAACAGAAAACTTAGCAAAGAAGGAGTTGTCTGCTCCGACGCTGATGAACTGGAGGGCCGATTCCCGGCAGGTAAAGCCAATTTAAGCACTTCGACGCTCTATTATGATGCACTCCTGTCTTCCATCAACCTGGGCCGCGATTTAAACATACCAAAATCACAATTGACTGCCTACATCAAACAGGCTCAGAAATTGCACACAGCGATCAATTCCCATTTTGGTGCCACCATCAACGGATTTGAAACTTATCGCTATTACGAAGGGAATACCATACTTCGTTCATGGATCTGTATGCCTCTGGTTGTCGGCATTGAGGAGAGAGCCAAAGGTACCATCGAGGCGTTATTTTCGCCACAATTATGGACAAAAGACGGCTTATTGACTCAGGCTGGAAGTGAAACTTTTTGGGATCGGTCCACCCTGTATGCCCTGCGTGGAGTGTTTGCAGCCGGAGAGACCGAAAAGGCAGTTAATTACCTCACTTACTACGCTACACAGCGCCTATATGGCGAGCATGTGCCTTATGCCATCGAGGCTTGGCCAGAAGGTAGTCAGCGCCATCTCTCTGCCGAAAGTGGTCTGTTTTGCAGAATCATCACAGAAGGTGTATTTGGAATTCGTCCCACTGGTCTCAGAACTTTTACAATTACTCCGCGCCTACCAAAGTCATGGCCGTCGATGAGCCTCAAAAAAATACATGCTTTTAAAAGCTGTTTTGACATCGAAGTAAAACGGGAGAAGGATAAAATCAAGGTCATCATCCGAACTTCTGAGAATAAAGAAATCCTCAGTAAAAAGGTTCGGGATGGCGACTCGCTAAATGTGAAATTATAAATTTTAAACATGAAAAAAACGCTTGCAATTACCCTACTCCTAATATTCAACGCAACAATCAGCGGCGCGAAAGCGCAGGATTTGCCCTTTGCCAAGGCTGAAATATCAGTCACGGCTGAGGTGAAAAAATCATTCCTCCCGGGAGGTCGCCTTATCCTGTATCTGACAAAACAAAGAGAAAAGGAGCCCCGTTTCAAGTCTGACATTACCATTGGTGTTACACCCGTAAATTGGGATCTGTCAATGCCATATCTTTTGATTGCCCAAACAAAATTGAAGTTGGTCAATGGACTGGAAAAAAACCTGCCTCTGACTTCTGAAAAATTTTATTGCCAGGTGGATTACAAGCAAAATCCGGACGATGGACAGGAAAATGTCCCTGGAAATTTTTACAGCAATGTAGATTCCGTTGTTCTTACACCTAACGCGAAACTGAGACTCACCCTGAACAAGGTCATTCCACCCAACGAAATAGTTGAACACCAATTTGTAAAATCGCTGGTGATCAAAAGTAAATTTCTTTCTGCGTTTTCAGGAAGACCTCGTTTCCTGAGGGCCTCCATTCTGCTCCCTTCCGGATATTTCAAGAATCCGGGGAAAGCCTATCCGATTTGTTACCGCGCACCCGGACTGAACGGAAGGTACACTGCTGTAAATGGTCACATAAACAACAAGGAGTTCACGGATTGGTGGTTGACAGACAGTGCTCCGCAGGTAATTTATGTCTATTTGGATTCACAGGGTCCTTACGGGGATACTTATCAGGTGGATTCGGAAAACAATGGACCTTGCGGGAAGGCGCTAACTGAAGAGTTAATCCCGGAAATTGAAAAACTGGTCCACTACAATCCGGAGTCAAAGATGCGCTTCCTGACAGGCTATTCAACAGGCGGACAGTTTGGCGCTTACAATGCTGTCTTCGGGCCAAAAGGTGCCGAAGGACTTCCTTCGCTGATGTTTGATCCCGTCACCGGGAAAATAGATCACGCCATTGCCGCGCAATGGGAAAAATACGATCTAAAAAAGGTGTTGGAAAAAAACTGGTCGACCCTCGGTCCAAAATTGCAGGGCAAGATATGGATATGGACCGGTGATGCAGATGGATTGTACTCCAACGTAGCCACCCGGTTCTTGAAAATGTACATGGACAGTACAAAGAATCCGAAGTCGGATGCAAAAATATCCTTTACGCCCCTGGCCGGTCATTGCCAGGAGTGGAGCGACAAGGTACTTCTTCAGATGGTTGCAGCTAAAGCAGCAGCCAAATAAAAACCAAACTTCAAAACAGATGAAAAAGAAAATGTTGATTGCTGTCTTTGCCTTGCTTACCATTTTTTTTGCCAATGGTCAGTCGCAAAACCAAAACCTTCCCTTTCGGGATCCATCACTTTCAACTGAAAAGCGGATAGATGATTTGCTGGGCAGGTTAACACTGGATGAGAAAATCATGCAGATGATGGACAAGACGCCGGCCATTGAACGGCTTGGCATTCCCGTTTACAACTGGTGGAACGAAGCCCTTCACGGCGTAGCGAGAACCGGACTGGCTACGGTATTTCCACAGGCCATCGCTCTGGCTGCTAGCTTCGACGAGTCGGCCATGTTCGAAACATTTACCGTCATCAGCGACGAGGCACGTGCCAAATACCACAGTTACCAGAAGGAGAAGAAATTTGACAGGTACAAGGGACTTACCTTCTGGACCCCCAACATCAACATCTTCCGGGACCCGCGCTGGGGAAGGGGCATGGAGACCTACGGAGAGGATCCTTTTTTAACTGCCCGAATGGGCGTAGCCGCCGTGAAGGGGTTGCAGGGTGACGATCCGAAATATTTCAAGAGTTTCGCCTGTGCCAAGCATTTTGCGGTGCACAGCGGACCGGAATCCAGCCGTCACAGTTTCAATGCCACCGTGAGCAACCGGGATTTGTGGCAAACATACCTTCCCGCTTTCGAAGCCCTGGTAAAAGAGGGAAACGTGCAGCAGGTGATGTGTGCCTACAATCGTTTTGAAGACAAACCGTGCTGTGGCAGCGACAAACTGCTCGTCGACATCCTCCGCAACAACTGGGGATACAAGGGAATCGTGGTTTCTGATTGTGGCGCCATAGATGATTTTTGGAAAATCGATGCCAAAACACCGCGCCACGATACACACCCTGATGCCCCTGCCGCATCCGCAGATGCGGTACTCAACGGCACCGATGTGGAGTGCGGCAGCAGTTACAAGAGCCTTTCCGACGCAATTAAGAAAGGGCTGATCAAGGAGAGTCAGCTCGATGTTTCCCTTCGGAGACTCTTCAGAGGAAGGTTTGAACTGGGCATGTTCGATTCCGACGAGCTGGTGAAATGGTCCAAAATTCCCTACAGCGTGGTCGATTGCCAGGAACACAAGGACAAAGCACTGAAGATGGCCAGGGAGAGCATGGTCCTGTTGAAAAACAAAAACAACACACTCCCACTGAGTAAAAAGATCAAGAGCATTGCCGTAGTGGGTCCCAATGCCAATGATTCGACCATGCTGTGGGCCAATTACAACGGCTTTCCCTCCAAGACCACTACCATCCTGCAGGGGATCAAAAATAAGATGCCTGGTACGAACATCATTTATGTGAAGGGATGCAACCATACCGGCGAGGTCAATGCCGACAGCCTGAGTCAGGTCGTTTCCAAAGTTAGAAACGCAGACGTCATCCTTTTTGTTGGTGGTATTTCACCAAGGCTGGAAGGTGAGGAGATGCGGGTAGCCATCGATGGTTTCAAGGGTGGAGACCGGACCAACATCGAGGTTCCTGCCATCCAGAAGGCATTGGTGAAAGCACTCAAGGCAACAGGAAAACCTGTCGTGGATATCGTATGCACCGGAAGTGCACTTGCTTTGAATTGGGAAGAAGAAAATGTAGATGCCATCCTGAACGCCTGGTATGGTGGAGAAGCTGCCGGAACCGCAGTAGCCGATATCCTGTTCGGCGACTACAATCCCGCAGGCCGTCTGCCCGTCACGTTTTACAAAGGCATTGACCAGCTTCCGACTTTTGAAGACTATTCCATGAAGGGACGCACCTACCGCTACATGACAGAAACGCCCCTGTATCCTTTCGGTTATGGGTTGAGCTACACCAAATTTGCCTACAAATCAGCTAAACTTTCCAAAGCGTTGATCTGCAAAACCGACAGTATCAGGTTTACCATTGAATTGCAGAATACCGGGAAACGCGACGGGGACGAGGTGGTACAAGTGTATATGAGAAATCCGAACGATCCAAACGGACCGCTGAAGGCACTGAAGGGATTCAAAAGAGTATCATTGAAAGCCGGTGCAGTTCAGAAAGTCAGCTTTGTGCTGGCCCCCTCCGCTTTCAACTCCTTCAACGACCAGACCCAAAAATTTGAGATCCTTCCTGGTAAGTATGAAGTGCTCTATGGCGGATCTTCGGACGACAAAACGCTTAAAAAAATAGGATTGGAAATACAATAAGTAAGTGAATAAGATATTATCATAAAATACAATTCATACATTATCAACCGTTTGCCGTCATTTCGAGGAAGAATGACGAAGCAATCTGTTGATAATCAAATAAATATCAGATTTTTAATTACTTTTATTCTTAAGCACATGAAACATCTTCTTGCAATAGTTGCATTGTTCCTTCTCACTTTTACAGGCAATTGCCAGACTGATTTCAAACCGAACAAGGTGGTTCCTTCTCTAAAGCAGTTAAACTACCAATCCATGGAGGTAGTCGGATTCATCCATTTCAACATGAATACTTTCACCGACAAAGAGTGGGGGTACGGAGACGAATCGCCGACGCTCTTCGATCCGAAAAAGCTGGATTGCGAACAATGGGTCAAGGCAGCGAAGGAGGGTGGATTCAAAGAGTTGATCCTGACCGCCAAGCACCACGATGGTTTCTGCCTCTGGCCGAGCGCTTTTACCGAGCATTCCATCAAGAACAGTCCCTATAAAAACGGGAAGGGAGACATCGTGAAAGAGTTCACGGAGGCATGCGCCAAATACGGTATCAAGGCGGGTCTCTATCTCTCCCCCTGGGACAGGAATCATGCAGGTTACGGAACAGCTGACTACATCACCTATTACAAAAATCAACTTCGGGAGTTAATGACCAATTATGGCAAACTTTCCGAAGTTTGGTTCGATGGGGCCAATGGAGGCGATGGCTTCTACGGTGGTGCCAAAGAGATCCGCAAAATTGACAAGAAATCTTATTATCCCTGGAAAGATATCCAGGAAATTGTGTACAAGCTTCAACCTGAAGCCTCCATTTTTTCAGATGCCGGGCCTGATATTCACTGGATTGGCAATGAGCGCGGCATCGCCGGCGAAACATGCTGGAGTATGCTTGACAGAAGCAAGGTTGCCGTTGGTGATGCGGATTCTGACTACCTGAATACCGGTGACTATTACGGAAGTTCGTGGGTGGTTGGCCAGTGCGACGTCTCCATCCGGAAAGGTTGGTTTTTCCACACCACAGACGACGAAACTGTGAAGACCCCTTCGCAGCTGGTCGATCTTTACTACCGTTCGGTAGGTCGAAATGCAGTGTTCCTGCTCAACCTGCCCCCTAACCGGGATGGTCTTTTTGCAGACAAAGATGTGGAATCGCTGAAGAAATTCAAGGAAATACTGAACAAGACATTCAAGGATAATATGGCCGCCAATGCTAAAGTGACAGCCTCGAGCCAGTTTGCAAAAGATGCCACATTCAGTCCTGATAATCTTACCGATAAGGACGCGAACACCTATTGGGCAGCTGCAGCCGATAAAAGGCAGGCATCACTTGAAATATCAATCGACAGCACCAAAAAATTCGATCGCATCCTCCTGCAGGAACCGGTTCGCCTCGGACAGAGAATCGCCTCATTCGACATCCAATTGCTGCGCCCGGATGGATGGCAGACCATTGCAAGTGGCACGAGTATTGGATTTAAGAAGCTCCTGCGGATTACGCCCATTGCAGGGAGCAAGATCCGGATCAATATTTGGGATGCAAACAATACGCCTGCCCTCTCCAATTTTGGTCTTTTCAAGGCAGCAGTTGGTGATGTCATTAATTAAAAAAAAATATTTTTTACCCTATTCAAACTGTTACTGTTGTATTTGACGACGTATTGGGTAAGTTGAAAAATTGCCACTTAATTCTGTTAACAGAAACTATGAAGGTATTTTATTTCTGTTCACAGAAATAAAATTCTTAGATTATCTAACTGATTATCTTTTAATTGATCAAATAGTTGCTTCCTGGAATTATTTAAACATGGAAAATATTTCGTCCTGATATGAAAATTCAAAAGCATTGTCTTCCAACCAATCGATCCATGTTTCTCTTTTCTTGTGTTCTGCTTTTCCTGTTTTGCTTGACTTCTGCTTTTGTCGCTGCGGAGTCGAAAAGCAAAAAGGAACTACTTTCGGAACTGGTCAATCTGAACGACAAGAACATTCCTGCTTCTCTCAACAACCAATGGACTTCAAAAGACGATCTCTATTGCGGTGCGGTATTTGACGGAGATAGTGTGGTCACCCCCATGGGTACGGCGCAGTTCATTCAAAATCTGGTGTGCGGTTATGTTTCGCCCGATTCGAAGTTTTACCAATCAAAAGAGATTCTTCAACGAATGACCCTTGCTGCGCAAGGACTGCTGAACTTACAACATGAGGATGGAACCATTGACTTGATAGCCACCAACTTTCATTCTACACCCGATCTGGGTTTCACCATCTATCCTTTGGCACTGGCTTATTCCATCATCCTGAAAAACGACAAGCTGAATTTTGGGGAATTTCCTTCCCTGCTGAAAAAATACCTGCTCAATGCCGGGAAGGCGCTGTCAGTTGGAGGAGTGCATACCCCCAACCACCGATGGGTCATTTCTGGAGCTCTGGCCTACATCAACTCCTTCTTCCCTAATCCGGATTACAAGGCCAGGGTGGAGCAGTGGCTGGCCGAAAAAGTCGACATCGATCCGGATGGCCAATACAACGAGCGGAGTACGGCCGGATACACCCCCATCACCAACCGAAGTCTGATCGAAATGGCAAAAAGGATGAACCTAAGTTATCTTTACGAGGATGTTCGCAAAAACCTGAACATGACTTTTTATTTTGTCCATTCCAACGGAGAGATTGCTACCGAATCATCCAACAGGCAGGACAAATACCAGCAAAGCAATTTGTATGGATACTATCTGGCCTACAACTACATGGCTCTCCTCGACAAAGACAGTCGGTTCGCGGGGATGGTGAAGTACATCGAGCAGACTGTACGAGTTGCCCAGCTCGAATACATGTTGCCTTACTTCCTCGAAGACAACTCCCTGCTCAAGGATTTTACTGAGGCAACTCCCCTTCCGACCAATTACCACAAAGAGTTCAAGTATTCAGACATGATCCGGATACGTGAGGATAAGACTGACATGTCGGTCATCACCAACAACACCACTTTTTTTACTTTTTTCAAAGGCGAAGCGGCACTTGAGGCAGTCAGGCTCTCCTCTTCCTTTTTTGGCAAAGGGCAGTTTCAGGGTCAGAAAATGGAGAAGGAAGGGGAGAACTATATCTTGTCATCCACCATCACCGGACCCTACTACCAGCCCCTGCCCAAGGAGAAAATTCCGGCCGAAGGTGAGGCCTGGGGCAAAGTGCCCCGTACCGACAGGGTGCAGTCTGAAGTTCAAACCCTGAATACAAAAATCTACCTGACTGAAACCAATGGAAAAGCAACGATCAAAATAGTCATGGATGGTCCTAAAAATCTCCCGGTAACCCTCGAGCTGGCATTCAGGTCGGGTGGCATTCTGACCAATGTGACACCCAAACTTGGAATCAGCAATGCCTGGCTTGCCAAAAAAGGAGAATACGCCACCTACCAAAAAGGCAACGATACCATCAAAATCGGTCCGGGAATTTGTACGCACAAATGGACCCAGCTGAGGGGTGCGCTTCCGAAACTGCAGGCTGATTGCCTCTACTTTACCAATTATGCCCCATGTACGTTTGAGTTTACCATTGAATAATTTGCCCGGCCATGAGAAATAAATCTGTCGTCTTGTTTTGCCTGTTCTTGAACCTCCTGTCTTTCAATGGCTGGACAGCCACAATTAGCCAGACTGAGGATGAAACTGTGACCAAAAAATATTGCTATCTGAATTTAACGGGTTATCAGCAATCGCTCTTCGAAGGATTTATTGCAACAGAATTTCCCAAAGGAAAAACGGTGAAACAAATCCTGGCCGATGGCAACGGATTGAGAGAAAAGACAAGGTTGGCCCAGGCACTGCTGTTTCGAAACAACCAGGGAGATCGGGCGAATGCCATCGAAATCCTGAATTGGATCTTAAAAAATCAACATACTGATGAAAAAAGCGATAATTATGGCATGTGGAAAACCAATGTTCCCAATGACCGTCTCGACAAGAACTGGAGGGAGTTCATCGGTTGCGACCTGATCATCACCTACCAGGAGTACAAAGATGTGCTGCCCGCTCAACTGTTGGCAGATCTTAAAAAAGGGCTGATCAGGGCAGCCTGGGGAGCCCTGAGAAGAGATGTAGGAGCCGATTACTCCAACATCTCCGTCATGAGTGCCTTCCTGATGGAATATACAGGTACCACTTTTCATATTGCAGCGCTAAAAACAGGTGGACTAAAGAAAGCACACGAAATTTATCATCTGCACCAACAACATCAAACTTTTAGCGAATACAATTCGCCGACCTATTGTGGTGTGACCCTCATCGGATTGGCTTTGTGGCGCGAGCTCGGCTCCAGTGAACTGAAGAAGATGGGAACGGCGTTGGAAAATGCACTGTGGCATGAAATTGCCTCGAACTACAACCCCAACCTTAAAAATTTCGTAGGTCCGTATTTCAGGGGATATGGTATGGACATGGCCAAATACTACGCCATCACCGCAATATGGATAGCCATTGCCATGGATGAGGTCAAACTGGCACCATTGCCATTGGGAAAAGGGGAAAAAGAGGGAGAAATGAGCAACATCTCTCCCATCCTGCACCTGGGACTATGCATACCAAAACTGGCTTTACTTCAATTGAAAGCGTTTTCACCCCGCCAATTTATCGAAAGGTCGGTACCCTCCAAAATTTTAGGTGATACCCTGAAAATGGTTACGGCAGTGGTCAACAAGGATTGGATGATGGGTGGACTCTGGGGCAACAGGCGGGTATGGAACCAAATAAAAACAGCCACCATCCACTGGCAAAATCCCCATGGTGAGGTGGAATGGTTGCTGGTTCCAGGTGAGGGAATTACCAATGTCAGGGTTTCCCAAACATCCATGCATGTTTACCGTGCAGACACCAAAAGCACCGAATTTTCCGTCTATCTCTATTCCAAAGTGCTTTCTGAAAGCAATTTCGATGCGCAAACATGGAAATTCCCGGGAATGGAGCTTTCTATTCACAGCACATTGAAGAGAAGCTGCAATAAGATCACAGACCGAGCCATCCTGTATGAAGAATGTGGTATCTCCGAGGAGTATCCGTCAGTGATGAAAATTACCTTCCAGGTACCACTTTCCTGGAGGAATGAAGACCAATTACTGGAAATAGTTCCTGCCAAATGATGGAAATAGAAAATAGAAAGAAGAAATTGCTCCTGTGGATATTCCTGCTTGACTACAGTTGTACGCAGCTTTTGGCGCAGAGCCTAACAAATTCTGAAATTCCCGTTATGCCGGATCAGGATTTGCGCAAGGCCACGCTGAATCGCGACTGGACAGCCTTGCAACAATCCCCGCATCAACTCGGGGTCAGGGACGGATATATGTTTCTGCTGGATGCTCTGGATGCCAAATTCTTAACTGACAAGCAGGTAGAATGGGCCTTGAAAGAATTGCTGACCCGCGTCATCTCAGATTCTACCGCACGAAGCTATGGCAACATCTACTGGGGTTGGAGCGAAACCGGTGGTGATGTTGGCGCTGGCAACAACGTTCAGTTCTGCGTCCAGTATGGCATCCTGACAACGGAAAAGCGAGAATAGCCATCTGGTGGAAGGTTCAGGAGGGAATGAAAACCGATGCAGATTTTTGAAGTTCAGACAAGTGGTACTGAACGCACCTGTCTCTGTGGAAGAAAAAAAGGGATTGTTGACATCGCCGTCACATCTGCTTCCGGAAAGCTCGGTGTAAAAACTGATACCGACAACAAGAAACGGTTGCAGTATTACAATCCGGTACCATTGCCTTCAGATTTTCTTTTTAACATTGACGGAACTGAAGTTGGAAAACCAATTGTGGAAAAATACAAACTAAATAATACAAAATGAGACTACTAACCATTTTTTCAATAATTTTTTGCACCACAAGTGCTTTTGCGCAACACAACAATCTGGAGCTTTGGTACAAGAAACCGGCCCAAACCTGGACAGAAGCCCTTCCGGTTGGCAATGGTCGACTCGGCGGGATGGTGTATGGCGATTTCAAGCACGAAAATATCCAGCTCAACGAAGAGAGCCTCTGGGCAGGAACCAAAATCAACAACAACAATCCGGGTGCAAGGGCCCATCTGGGAGAAATACAGCAGGCAATATTTCAGAATGAATATCAAAAGGCACTTGATTTGTCTAACAAATACATGGTAGGAACCCCTCCGCAGGTCCGCTCCTACCAGCCGCTTGGCAATCTTTTCATCAACTATGCCTGGCATGGCGAGCCGACTTCGTACAAAAGGTCCTTGGACCTGCACACAGGAATCGCTAAAACCGAATTTTCCATTGATGGAAACAAAGTTGAACAGGAAGTCTATGTTTCAGCACCCCAGGATATCGTCGTTGTGACAATTCGTGCCGATAAGGCTCTTGATGCGGAGGTCCTGCTTTCCCGGGAATTCAACCTCGTCAATGAGAACAAAGACAAAAGAAAGCCCTCAACGCCGTTAAATCCTTTTTGCACAAATAATTATAAAAATGACAGAGGCATTGCCTATTACACCGGACAAATTCTGGATGCCGAATTGCCATCAAAAGGTCCGGCTGGAAAGCACATGCGTTATGCAGCAGCCTTGAAGGTGTTGGCAGTCGATGGCAAATCAGAGCCATTCAGCACTGAAAAATCAACAGGTTTTCGCCTACAGGCTGTCCGCAATATCGTGCTTCTGATTACAGGAGCCACTGATTATAACCTGAATAGGCTCAATTCCGACCCAACCATTGATCCGCTGGCGGTATGCGACAAGATCATTTCTACAGCAGCAAAATACAGGCCGAAGGAGCTAAAGGAGATTCATTCGAAGGATCATGGTTCAATTCTTGACCGGGTAAAATTTGAACTGGGGAAAGATGAACTCACAAATTTGGCAACCGATGAACGTCTGGCAAGAATGAAGGAAGGAAAGACCGACAATGGCCTTACTGCGCTTTACTACCAATATGGCCGCTACCTGCTGATGAACTCCTCCCGGAAGCCCGGACGACTGCCCGCCAACCTGCAGGGTATCTGGAACGACCTCTACGATGCACCCTGGAATGCCGACTTTCACACCAACATCAACCTGCAGATGAATTACTGGCCTGCCGAAACAGGAAACTTGGCCGAAACAGTCTCTCCTCTGGCAGGATTTATGGACAAGTTGACAGTGCCCGGAGCCGTAACCGCGAAGGAGATGTACAATGCCGGAGGCTGGACAATGCACCACCTCACCGACCCCTTTGGTGTGACAGGCGTGATGGATGGTGTTTGGGGAATCACCCCACTGGATGGTCCCTGGATGACCTTCCCGTTATGGGACCATTATGAATTTACCCAGGACCTCCTTTTCCTGAAAAATACCGCCTACCCGATGATCAGGGGATCCGTACAGTTTGTGCTGGATTATCTGGTAAAATCACCGGAAGGGTACCTGGTGACCAATCCATCCCACTCTCCCGAAAACTCGTTTTTCGTTCCAAATTCAGTGACCAAAGAAAAGTCACAATTGTGCTACATGCCTACCGTGGATATTCACATTGTCAATGCCTTGTTTAACAATTTTCTTCAGGCCGCACAAAAACTCAACCTGGATCCGGATCTTGTCAGGAAGGTAAAGGAAGCTCAGAAAAAGCTGCCTCCGCTTCAAATCGCTGCCAATGGAACCCTTCAGGAATGGATCAAGGATTATGCCGAAGTCGAACCTGGTCACCGGCACATGTCCCACTTGCTGGGCCTCTATCCCCTGAACCTGATTACGCCAAAAGACACGGCCATTTTCAACGCCGCAAAGAAAACACTGGAGCGTCGACTGTCCAATGGCGGGGGCCATACCGGATGGAGCAAAGCATGGATCGTGAGCCTCTACGCACGTTTGCTGGAACCCGAAAAGGCTGTCAGTAACCTCAACGAACTGCTTTCCAGGAGTACCCTTCCCAACCTTTTCGATACCCATCCACCCTTCCAGATCGATGGTAATTTCGGAGGTGCCGCCGCCATCGCAGAAATGCTTCTGCAATCTCAAAACGGAGAGATACACTTGTTGCCGGCTTTGCCCTCACAATGGCCGGAAGGCTCTATCTCAGGATTGCGTGCAAGAGCTGCCTGCACTGTAAATCTGGACTGGAAGAATGGAAAACTCAACCATGCCTCTGTTCAATCCGATCATGGCGGTTCCTACGTGATAAGGTATGGAAATACCACGAAACTTATCCAACTCAAACCGGGGAAATTGGTTGAATTGAGTGGTACCATCCTTCCGAACTGATGAAGATCCCTGAAAAATTTAATTGAACATCAACAAGAGAAAAGGAACAAAATGGAGCTTAAGCATTAACAACATCTTGTTGATACTGTTGCTGTTCAATACTAACCAATTGGCATCGAAGCTGTTCGGCGGGTCTCAATACGTGAACGCCCACATGCGTCAGGGCAATATTGCCATTCCGGTAACCAGAAATATGGTATGGAAAAGCCACTCTTCCTTTGGCGACAAACCACTTTTACTTTACCCGGCAACCAAAGATAAATGGGTAATCAAGGCCATTGATGGAAACACCCTGGACAGGAATTTTGACAAATGGCTACTGTTAGATGGCCATCTGACAAAGTAAGATCACTTGCCAATGGGAATATATACAGTGGAAGGCCCAGGAATATATCCATCCGTATACAGTTGAACATTTTTATTTCCAATTTCTCCATCCAGAACAAAGGCAATCTCTTTGGAGGATATTTTCATGAGTTGAAAATTGGCTGATCCAAGTCCTCTGAACAAGCCGTAAGGCAATCTGTCAGACTTGTTAACGGATACCTCATCCAATTCGAAAATTTTGGTTTTCTTGTCTAGAAATCCGCTGATTTTTAATTCACTTGAGTAACTTTTTCCATTGATGGTCATCGTAGAAAATTCCTTGCCCGAGTAAGTGTAGTCGGGAGAAAGGACACCCATGATGGCAATATGTCTGTTGATGGTAAAATTATTCCCGAGCGTAAAACTATAGCCTCCTACAAAAGTTTTGCTCATGGTCAATTTATCATATTGGTAGGAGATACCATCTGCGGAAGCCATCTTTCCCTTTTCAGCGATCGAGTCGCCAATCCAATTTCCCTCA
Organism: uncultured Tangfeifania sp.; assembly: GCA_964528535.1. Taxonomy (GTDB): domain Bacteria; phylum Bacteroidota; class Bacteroidia; order Bacteroidales; family Prolixibacteraceae; genus CAINVV01. The sequence goes on from CAZGSQ010000029.1 coordinate 20,845, forward strand.
TAAATGAGAATGTTGTCTTTGTTGTAAAGGGAACCGAGACCTTCCCTGCGGTTGTTGACGAAATTTCCTTTGAAAGTGCCTTCCTTTTCCAATTTCAATTCGCCATAACCATTCATCATGCAATTGTCAAAATTTCCTTCGTAAATCACCTCACTTCCGGCGGCGGCATAACCCTTTGCTTCGCCAACCATCCTGCCATCCTTAAACGTTCCAACAAAACGATAGCCCTGTCCGTTGTTTGTCAGTACCTCACCAATGCCTTGAAATTTTCCCTTTTCGATTTTTCCTTTGAAATAGATGGAATCCGCTGCAAAATAGATCGTTCCTTCACCAGACAAGACTTGTCCGTCCCTCCATTTCCCTTTGAAATTCCCCAAATTGCACTCCATCTCGCCCCTGCCATCAAATTTCCCATTTACAAATTCTCCGCTGTAACTACCCAACAGATGGTTGGCAATCTCGAATCGACAAGAACCTTTGCCATTCGTGCAATCACCTTTTAAACAGGTAACATTTTTCTCCTGCCCTTTTGAAACAAGAAAAGCCGAGAGTAAAACCACAAGGATTAAAATTTTCTTCATAGCGATAATTTTTAGGACAACAGGTACTGACATGACTATTTCAAAGGGAGGGAAAAGTCTGCCAATAACAACTGTCGGTAGGGGTCCGGCAGCCGGTGCATCAAGTTTGGTAAGTAGTAGTTAATTTGATGGCTATTCTAAAAAGCAACAGCCATGTGACACGCTATCAAGGTAATTTCCGCCAAATGTATAAATAAAGATAGATATGTAGCTACAAATTTGTTGTAATTTTTAAAAAATATCTGAAGGAGAAATATCATCTTTTGATGTCGCTTGAACCAACCGCTTTCCCAGAAATAAATCCTACCTTTGAAGCTTATAAGTTACTTAAGAATGCTGATAATAAATTCATTGCAAGATAAATAAAGAGATAATGCCGACGACACCCAAAATAAAATTCACTCGTGTAAACCTGCTAATTTTCGTTGGATTGGTTCTTGTAACATCCATCATTGCGGACCTTTACAGAATCTCCTCTTACAAACCTTTGCCCCAACGGCCTGCTAAAAATATTCACACCCAGCAGAATCAGGTTTACTATGATTTGGTGAATGGGAAAGGTGGTATCGACTGGAGCCGACTGGATGGTACACTCGAATACATTGATGGTCAGTATGATTGTGCAGATTTTGACCTGGTTGGCCTGGTACGGATCATCTACGAATTTGGCGACCAAATCCCGGTAGGCACAAAGGCTAAAATTGACAAGACCCTACTAAATTTCAGATACTGGTGGGATGAACCCGGAGAGAACTCCATGTGCTACTGGAGCGAAAACCACCAGGTGCTGTTCGCCTCGGCAGAGTACCTCGTTGGTCAAAAATATCCGGACAAGCTTTTCCCCAAGAGTGGCCTCACCGGGAAACAACACATGGAAAAGGCGAGGAAAAGAGTCCTGGACTGGATGGAAATGAAATGGAAATATGGTTTCACTGAGTTCTATTCCAACGTCTATTACACAGAAGATATTGGCGGAATGATCAATCTGATCGATTTGGCCGGGGAGGAAGTAATCTCCAAGAAGATGCAGATTATCATGGACTTGCTGCTCTTTGATGTAGCCGCTCAGAACACAGGCAACATGTTTATCTCCGTAAGCGGCCGCGCCTATGAAGGAAACCGCAAGGGAGGACCAAGGTCTACCCTTGGCGGATTGACCAATTATTTCTGGGGCGATGGCGAAAAAATCGGACCCGGGTTAGCGTATGGATTCGTTTCAGGAAAGAAATATTCCCTCCCTCCTGTTTTAAAGGAGATTGCAAGGGATTCAAACACGGTGGTCATCAAACAATCCAACGGACTGGATATTTCCGAACTTAAAGCGGAAGGATATTTCGGCACCGACAACAGGTCGATCATGATGCAATGGGGAATGGAGGCATTCTCGAATGCCGAAGTGGTAAGAAACACTTTAACCCATGTCAGGAACAACAACATGTTCTCCAACAGCTTTCTAACGGATCTGAAACTGTTGAATTTTACGCTCCTCAGATTTTTCGGTTTAGAGCCTTGGCTGATTCGGTTGGTTGATCCACAAAGCAATGGCGTGGCCATTCAAAAGGGAAATACCTATACCTACAAAACAAAAAATTACTCGCTCTATTCCGTGCAAAACCATCATCCCGGAACCTATGGAGACCAGCAACATGTGGCAGGCATGAACATGGGAAACTCCTTCAGCATCTTTCATACGCATCCGGCAATTGAAAAGGAGAAGAATGATCAGTCGCCCAATTACTGGGTCGGATATGGCCATTTACCACATGTGGCCCAGGATGGAAATGTAAGTCTCGCCATTTACAACACCCCAGCCCAAAAGGGTCTGATGGAAAAAGCCTTGCTCGATTATACCCACGCCTATTTCCCCAAATCGTTGTTCGACAGTACGATCGTCTCCGGCAATTTCGCCATGGGCAAGAAAGGCAATGCCTATTGTGCCTTCATTGGCGCGAACCCCCTCACCTTCAGGGATAATTCCAACGATGATCTGGTGCAGCGAGGGAAACAAACCTTCTGGATTACAGAGGCAGGTTCCAAAGAGGAAGACGGCTCCTTTTCAAATTTCTGCCAAAAGATCCAAAATAATGTTCGTACCTTCGATTCAGAGAAACTTCAATTGAACTATTGTTCCAATGGCAAGAAATTCAAATTAACTTTTGGTGCCGACTTTTTGGTCGACGGAAAACTCATCTGCACCAACTATCGGCGTTTCGATTCACCTTACTGCAAAGCGGACAAGAAAGCCGAAACAATGAATTTTGTATTTAACGGAAAATCATTGTTTCTAGATTATAACAAATTGAAAAGAGAATTTAACTAAGTCCTGCTGAAAAACTGAATGAAGATTCGGATTGACTTCAGATAGGTCATGCGTTTGTAGAAAATGATAACTGGAAAAATGTTCGACCCCGGTTGGGGTCGCAACCCTGCACCTTTGATCCATTTTCTATAGACATTTCATCCCTCTGTGATTATTTTGATAAATACAATCTTCAAGTAAATACCAACCAGACAGAACTTCATTTTTCCGAAAAATTTAAACAAAAAGACGCCATGCTATTAAAATCAACTCTCAGAACTATTTTACTGACACTCATATCCTGTTTGTCAATTTCTGTTGAGGCCCAGCAACAAAGACCGAAAATTCAGCTTCAGTCCCAACCTTCCGAAGTCGGGAACAGGGTCGTCAGTTACATTGCCGGTCACCGCTTTGGTTGGCGCTACCAGAAAGTATGCACTTACTACGGAAGCCTGATCTTCGCCGATGCCACGAAGGATTCGAGAATCGAAGAAACAATCCGCAAAGGGTATGCTCCTTATTACAAAGGATCGAGGAAAAATCACGTGGGTCATGTAGATTACAACGTATTTGGCATCTGGCCTTTCGAGATGTACAGGCTTACAAGCGATAAAAAATACCTCGAAAAAGGGAAATTGCTTGCCGACGATGAGTACAAAACCGCACGGGAAGATGGACTTTCAACTTACACCCGCTTCTGGGTAGACGATATGTACATGGTTGGCTCACTCCAGGCTCAGGCATACAAATCGTTGAAAGATACTGTTTACCTCAACCGTGCCGCCCGCCAACTGGTAACCTACTGCGATAAATTGCAAAGAACAAACGGACTCTTTTACCACCGCGAGGATGCCCCCTTTTACTGGGGTCGTGGCAACGGGTGGGCCGCTGCAGCCATGGCAGAGGTCTTGCCATTGCTTCCCGGCGACAACAAATATTACCCCCCTTTGATGAATGCTTACCGCAAAATGATGGGAGCCCTGCTTGGATTTCAAGGGCAGGATGGAATGTGGCACCAATTGCTCGATGATCCTTCCAGCTTTGCAGAGAGCTCCTGCACCGGAATGTTTCTGTTTGCCATGGCCACAGGCTTGGACAATGGTTGGTTGCCTTGGGCACAGTATGCCGCGCCGGTTCAAAAAAGCTGGGAGGCACTCGCAGGTTATGTGAATGAAAAAGGGGCCGTAAGGGAGGTTTGTGTCGGCACCAATGCAAAAAACAACAAGAAACATTACCTCACCCGTCCGCGCCACTCAGGAAATTTCCACGGTCAGGCGGCCGTTTTGTGGGCGGCTACCGCGATGGTCCGTCTCAGGAAATAGCAAACTCATCCGAAAAGACAACCATAAAAATAGCTGACAAGTACAATTTGTAATCGAAAATAAATGATGAGGCGACTACTCCTGATTCCAACCCTGATACTCTTGTCTTCTGTCCAGGCTTTCCTGCTGGCACAGAAGCACAAGGAGATCCAATATGTTTCGAATTTTCAAAATACGCACCATCCGCAAATTGCTTACTGGTTTCTGACGCCCGAAATCCTGGTGAACGACAAGTACCTGAAGGACCTGGACCAGATGATCGACCACACCCTTTTCGACTTCATCTACCTCGATGCACGCAATGGATGTGCGCTTGACAATACCCAGGTGATGCATCCGGTATTGGAAAAGATCGTTGCATTGGCACACCAGCGAAATGTCAAAATTGGTTACCGGACCCATGTAAAGCGTCCAAATCCCCTACCGGAGGAGATCAGCGAACGGTTTATCGCCGATGCAGAAACGACGCTCGACCATTCCGGAAACGGAAACTGTTCGCTCAATGCAAAATTCGTCCGGTCGCAGGGCTCCTACAAAAAAGAGGTTTTTAAAGTTTATCTATTTAAAAAGAGCTCAGATGGGTTCTACGATCCGGCAACCTGCAAGGAGACAAATGATTATGATTTTGACGTGAAGGACCAAATGGTCAATGTAAAAATTAAAGCCGGCGGCAACATGCGTGGTTATACGGCATTCGTCATGGCCGAATTTTACTACCACTCTTTATCCAACTACAGTCCTGAGGCAGTAAAAGGCGTCATCAATTTCATGGACAACTATGCCGATATTCCTTTCGATGGAGTCATGCTCGACGAATATGGAAATGCCCAGGTCATTCCTCCCTGGAAGATGATGTTTAAATTTGGAAATTTCCGGCTACGGAGCTTTTCACTTCCCATGGCAAAAGAGCTGGAGTCACGAACCGGTGAACCAGTAGCTCAAACACTTTTCAACATGCGCCATGCTCCTACCGGGAAGCCCGAAGTCAGGATAAGAGCCATCAATGCCTACATGGACCTCATGCGCGAAGGGGCCATGCACGTCGAAGATGCCATGTACAAACATGCCAAAGCGCTTTATGGACCGAATTGTTTTGTAGCGGCACACAACACTTTTCACAATTCGCTTGTCAACGATGAGATCTGGGATACCGGGGTAAAATGGTGGTCGATACCGCGAGAATATGGTTTCACAGACGAGAAAACACCTTTGCCAACACAAATGGGAATCGCCCTATCTTACCCTGCAACAGCCATGTACAACATGTACTACGATGGCAAAATCAATCGGTTTACGAAAAAGACTTTCACCGATTTGAGATACGGAATACGCACTTTCTACCATGCCTTTAACGACAAACAGTGGGGATTGGGTCTCGAATTGCCCGAATCTTACAACGCCATCAACCCCGTGGAAAACGCTGCCCGACTGATGAACCTGTTCAATCCATCCTTGCCTGAAATAAAATTACTGGTGATTTTTGGCAATGAAGCACTTCAAAATTGGTATCCAAATAAATCACAAAGAGGTAGTTACGATATCAACGACCGACTCAAAATTGAAGAAAAGGCTGTTAAAATCTGGAAGGCCGGCTACCGAAATGCCCTCGTGCCCACCGATCTGATTTCCAGTGGGAAGCTTAAACTGGATGGTGAATTCAAACCCGTATTAAACGGTCACAAATTCGATGCCATCCTCTTTCTCTATCCGCAATATTCGAAAGAACCAGTTCTGAAATTCCTGGAAGAGTATGTCAACCATGGTGGAAAACTGATGCTCGAAGGTACAGCCACGCACAATTTCAAAGGCGAAAACATCACGGCACGAATGGCCGAAATTCAAAAAAAAGCCACTGTCCATGCCTATTCTGTGAAGGCCCTTTCCGAATTGGGCTTGTCAAAAAATGCAATTTCAGATGGTTGCAAGAATGAGGATGGATCCTATCTGTTCACCAACATTAAATCGCTGCGAAAGAACAGATTAACCTCCTTTTCCATCCAGGCAGGAAACGACAGCTATTCTGCCCGGTACATCGGGTTTGCCGCCATCTGGTCTGATCCCGAAAAAGGGTTGACAAAATTTGCCAGTACCGGATTGAAGGAGTTGCTGAAAAATGGCAAGGTATTCGTCAGCTTCGACCGTCCTGCTTGTGTTTTCATTGAGAAACAAAACGATAAATATCTGATTACTGTTGAGGATCAGACAGGAACGAAAAAAATTGTGCGAAACAATCTCAATTGATCCTGCACAATTTCCGGCATTATTTGTCTAAATTCGTCCTCATTTAACTTTATCTCAATCAACCTGACCATGAAAAAATTTTGGATGTTCTGCTTCTTTGTTCCAATCTTTTTCAAAGTATTTTCGCAGAATGCGCCAGCAAAAGTTGACACCTTGAGAAAGGATGCCCTGAATGTTTTCATGGAGGCCAGCGATTACATCCGGAAAGAGATCCCTTATGTCAACTACGTGAGAGACATTAAAGATGCAGGCGTATACATCCTCAATACATCTCAGAGAACCGGCTCTGGCGGATATGAATACACCTATTTCCTGGTAGGGCAACTGGAGAATTCCGGAATGCGTGACACCCTAACTTTCGTCACCTCGCCCAATGAAACCCAGGATGAAATCCGGATCAAAGAGGTGAGGACCATCAAGATGGGATTGATGCGGTACGTCGCAAAAACACCGCTCTCCAAATACATGACGATCACATTCGGTGAGCCATTGTCTGAAACAGTCTCCTCCGACAAATGGAACAGCTGGGTCTACCGCGCCTCCTTCAATGGATGGTTCGATGGACAGCAGAGCTACAAATCGACCAATCTCAATGGAAACATCTCTGCCTCCCGCGTCACAGCCGATTGGAAAATTAACTTCTCAGGGAGATACAATTATGGCATCGAAAAATTCAACATAGACGATGAAACCATCACAAGCAACAACAATTCCAAATCGTTGAACGGCCTCGTGGTGAAAAGCATTTCAGACCATTGGTCGTATGGCGGCTCTGTCTATCTGGGTTCCTCGAGTTACAGCAATGACAGCTTTTCAGGATCTTTCCTGCCGGGAATCGAATACGACCTTTTTCCCTACTCCCAATCGACGAGAAAACAACTGAGGTTGCTCTATTCTGCTGGATACAAGTTCGCAAATTACAATGATACAACGATATACAACCTTACCAAGGAGGGCCATTTCATGCAATCCCTCAATGCTGCCTATGCGGTTGTTCAGAAGTGGGGTTCCATCAACCTGAGTCTCAATTACAGCAATTACCTGCACGACTGGTCCAAAAACAACCTCTCTCTCAACGGATACCTGGATCTTAGAATTTCAAAAGGGCTTTCTGTAAATTTTGGAGGAGGTGCCTCGCTCATTCACGACCAGCTTGGACTTGTAAAAGGCGGGGCAACCACCGAGGAGGTTCTCCTGCGAAGGAAGGAGTTGGCTACTCAATTTCAGTATTTTACTAGCTTTGGATTTACCTATACTTTTGGTTCCATCTACAACAATGTGGTTAATCCGCGATTCGGAAACAGTGGTGGAGGAGGCATGACCATCATGATGAATTACTGAAACTGATTCAAAAAATCACAATTTGATACAAGCTAAAATGAGAATGTTAAAATTGCTGCTTGCAGCCCTTCCATTCATGATTTCAATTTTTTCGGCATCTGCCCAAACAACCCTTTCTCCAGCCGAATTGGTCTATCCGCAACTCGACAGCGAGAACTCCCGCTGGATCTTCTTCTCTTCTGCGAGCAGGCCCTTTGGGATGGTTAACCTCTTCCCCGACAACCGTACCAATGGTGACTGGGGCAGCGGATACCGCTATGAGGTGGATACCATCAAGGGATTCAGTCACATACATGAATGGCAACTCTCGGGCCTTTCGGTGATGCCTGTCGCTGTTCCGGACGATAAGAAGGCGAAAATCTTTGCCGATTATTATTCAACCTATTCTCACAAGACCGAAACGGTCAAACCGGGATATCATCTTGTATTTCTGGACCGTTATGCAGTGAAAGCAGAACTGACAGCCACCTCCAGGGTCGGTTTTCACAGGTACCAATTTCCTGGTAAGGCCAACCCTGCAGTTCTGGTTAACCTCAGCGGAGAACTGGGCCCCTGCATCATCAGGGAGGGCAAGTGGCACCAAACCGGACCCCGCACATTGAGCGGAAGTTTCATAGATGGAATTACCCGCAGACGACCGAAAGACTTCAGCGTATTCTTTCAAATCACCTTCAATGCCGACATCAAATCCATTGAGAAAGATACCCAAACAGAAAATTTCCTGATACTTTTTGAACCGCTGTCCAAAGGAGAATTGCTGATGAAAGCAGCCATCTCCTATACTTCGGAGGAAAATGCGGCTCTTAACATGAAGGCCGAACTCCCCGAATGGGATTTTAACAAAACGGTAAAAGAATCACTGGAGGAGTGGAATGGGATGCTCGGCCGCATCAAAATCCAGGGGGGGACCTTGCAGCAACACCAACGTTTTTATACTGACCTTTACCACTCCATTCTGGGCCGTCGAACCATCAGCGATGCCAATGGCGCCTACCCCGACAATACCGGCAATAAGTTTCTGGTCAAACAGATTCCACTTGACAAGACCGGCAAGCCATTGTTCAACCAATACAACTTCGATGCCTTCTGGGGCGCCCAATGGACACTCAACACCCTCTGGGACCTGGTCTATCCCGAGATCAGCGAGGAGTTTGTGCACTCCATGATGCAGTATTACCACGATGGCGGCCTCATCCCTCGCGGACCTGCGGGTGGAAATTATACTTACGTGATGGTAGGCGCCTCGACGACGCCGTTCGTTGTCAGTGCTTATCAGAAAGGAATTATCAAAGAGCAAGCAGAAGAGATTTACCAGGCTCTGAAGAAAAACCACATGCCAGGGGGAATCATGGCCAGGGCCGGATACGAGCATACCACTGCGTTGGGCGGTGGCCTGAACTACTACATTGAAAAAGGATACGTTCCCTTCCCATTCCCGGGCCCAAACTATGGTTTTCACCAGGATGGGGCAGGGATGACCCTCGAATATGCTTACCAGGACTGGACCCTGGCCCAGATGGCCAAGGCGCTCGGACATGCGCACGATTATGGTTATTTCATGAAACGCTCCCAAAACTACCAGAACCTCTACGATCCCGAAACCGGATGGATCCGTCCGAAAGGAGTAGACGGGAAGTGGTACACTCCTTTCGATCCTTACGTGACCAACCATGGCTTCATCGAATCCAACAGTGCCCAGGCTACCTGGTTTGTTCCACAGGATCTTCCGGGGCTGGCCAACCTGATGGGTGGCAACGAAGCCGCCATCAAAAAATTGGAGCAATCATTTACCAACGCAAAAGAACTCGGGTTTACCTCCGGAAAATCGCACGACAAAGAGCTCCAGGAAAAATACAGCCGCATTCCCATCAACTATGGCAACGAACCCTCCATCCAGACCGCATTCATTTTTCATCTCCTTGGGAATCCTCACCTGACCCAGTACTGGTCACGCGAAGTGGTCAACGCTGCATTCAGCGGTCTCTCTCCTGCAACAGGATACAATGGCGACGAAGACCAGGGACTGATGGGCACTCTTGCGGTTTTGTACAAAATTGGGCTGTTCCAGATGAACGGAGGCACCGAAGCCAATCCGGAATACCAGATCGGGAGTCCAATCTTCGACCAGATTACCATCGAACTCAATCCGAAGTACTATACAGGTAAGTTATTGACGATCAACACCATCGGAAACAGCGATAGCAACAGGTGCATCCTCTCGGCCGATTTCAACGGGAAACAGGTCAACGGGGCTTCTCTGAACCATCAGGAGCTGGTTAAGGGTGGAGTTTTGACACTTAAGATGGGAAAGCTTTCCGATACAAGGACGAATTGAAGCAATTCAAGCCAACAGACTAATGATTCGTGAGAAAACGACTGCTGTATACCTTTTTTCTCGCTCTGTGCCGGTTAGGCCTAAGTGCACAACCTGTTCAGCTCCATGACCTGAAATCCCCGGTACTTTTCCGTGGCGATGACCACACCGCCTATCGGGATCCAGCCGTGTTGTACCACGAGGGAAACTTTTACCTCTTTTTCACCCTGGTCGAAATTGAACAGGGCGGATTCATCTACATGTACATCGCGCTCTCAAAAAGCACCGATCTGGTCCATTGGACAACTCCGCGGAAGCTTACCGCAAGGGACCAGAGCCTCAACTTCTCGAGTCCTGGCAATGTTATTCGTTACAGGGATGAGTGGCTGCTCTGCCTCCAAACCTATCCTCGACCGGGCAACACCGTGTCGAAAATGCCGGTCTATGGAAACCAGTCGGCCCGACTTTTCATCCTGCGCAGCAAAGATCTCGAAAAATGGGGCCAACCCGAACTTTTAAAGGTGAAAGGACCCGACATCGCGGTAGCCGACATGGGCAGGATGATCGACCCCTATTTGCTGCAAGACAAGGACGATCCCGGAAAATACTGGTGCTTTTACAAACAAAATGGGGTCAGCATCTCCTCTACCCGCGACTTCAAAAACTGGACCTTCTGCGGACACACCGAATCGGGAGAGAACACCTGTGTCATCATCGAAAACAACCAATATCTTCTGTTCCATTCTCCTCCGAACGGCATTGGCATCAAAAAATCGGACGACCTAAAATCCTGGAAAGAGTGGGGAAACCTCATCACCCTGGGTCAGGCAGATTGGGAATGGGCCAAGGGACGGATTACGGCTGGAGCTGTAGTGACCCTACCGGGAAGGCAGCAGGCGAAATACCTGATGTTCTTTCACGGATCCGGTCCGCTCACGGAGACGCAGGGTGATTTCGACAAGAATGCTTCCATCGGGCTTGCCTGGAGCAACGACCTCATCAACTGGGAATGGCCGCAAAAACAAAGAGAGTAATTGAACCAGTTTCAATTACTCTCTTGTATGCATGTTAATGGTAAGTATTACAGAATTTTCTGCCAACCATTATTAATCCTTATTTTTTCAATTAAACAGGTATTTGATACCAAACATCATTTGCCATCTTGAGCTGATACCGGTTGAATTTTGGTATGGTTGCGTAAATGGAGTCGTTCCTGTTTGGAATGGAAGAGAGAAAGAAGGAGTTTTTCCATCGGCAGAAATACCTTCATATTTTAGGATGTTGGTAGCCGTAGTGATTTTGACCGCACCCCAATCTCTGTTGATAAAGTTTCCGGCATTGATCATGTCCAATGAAAACTTAAGTGTGTGAATTTCTTTACCAACTACAAGTTTAATATCTTGTGTGATGTTCAAATCCAATTTACTGAAGTAGGGTGATACGGCCGCATTTCTTTTGGCATATTCACCCCTGTGCGTGTTCAGGTAGGTTGAATTGGAAATGAAAGCGTCCAACTGTGACCATATTATTGCCGGTGTTCTTACATCAGTCGATGCTCCGGTACCCAAACCACCGGAACCGACTTTAACCAGGTTGATGTCAGTGGCTGTCTTTGGAATGTACATCAAGTCATTACCTGAATTACCATCACCATTTAAGTCACCATTGTAAACATAAGATGCTACACCGTTGTTTGCCAATTCATAAATTGCGCCAAAAGTGGTAGCAAGATATTTCCCTTCATTTAGTTTGTATGCGAAGTTGGCAATGATCCTGTTTGGCTGGTAATAAGATGCATAACCCAAATTGGCTGCATTGGGATCCTGGTTGGCAACTGGTGCCGCACTCCATAATGAAGAGGCAGTTGAGCCACCTTCTGCGGTGTTCTTGGATACTGAACGGGTGTATGCTATACCATACGCTAAATTTTCAGTAGTTCTTTGAATTTTTGCAGTTAAAGTGTAAACAGAGCCTTGATTTGTGTTACTCATTAAAATTGCATTGCCAATATTTGGACTTGCCAAGGAGGTTCCTGCAAAATAATATTTGTTCGTATTAGCAACCGAAGTTAAGTAACGAGTCCTGTTATCAACACCACCCAAGGCAAATCCGTTGGTTTCATTCAAATTGATATTGGAGTAATAAACGGCGTTGATGTCCTTTGTATAGTTGTATTCAGCACCAACCAACCAACCACCATCCAATTTCTTGTCTACAGCCAGAGATGATTTCCAGGCTGTTGGATATTTGAAGTCGGTAGAAACCAATGCTGTACTATAAGAGGTATTGGCGGCACCTGCTGTTGGTCTGTATGCGTTAGGGTCCGCATTAAATGCTGTTTTGTTAGCAGCGTTGGTGAATGAACCAAATTGAATACCATTGTTCGAAGCCTGGTTGGAAATCCAAACGAATGGCGGAGGTCCTGCGAAGATCCCAGTACCACCTCTGACTTGCAAGGTCTTGTCACCTTTTGGATTCCAGTTGAAACCCAATCTCGGTGAAACGATCACATTATTCATTGGTGCTTTACCAATATTATACGTCGCACCATCCTTGAATGTTAACGCATCGAAGGTTGGATTATCAGTCATGGTTTGTCTGTAGATGGTCTCATCAATTCTCAAACCAAATGTTAAGGTAAAATCATTGGATACTTTCCACTTGTCCTGTACAAACTGAGATAACTCTGTTGATCCTGCATAAGCCCATGGGAAATCTCCGCCAGGCAATGCTGAATATTGCAGGTAGTAGGATTTCGCGTTAACGGCACCATTTTTTGCTGAATTATAGAAGTCTGTTAAACTATTGAATTGATAAACACCTTGATAACCTGGCGCAAATGCGTTTTGGTATTTCTTAATTGAGTTTTGTGTACCAATTGTAAGTTCGTGGGCACCCTTGTAATAGGTTAAGATGTCGTTCAATTGGTAAACATCGGTAGAGAGCTTGTTGTTGTAGGTATACATTTCATATCCAAAAGTGGTATAAATGTTACCATTGTTTAAAATATCGACCAATGGAAGTGTTTCACTAGTGGAGTGAGGAGAGCGGAAATCTCTTAAAGCAGTAAAACCAATCTGCAATTTATTCGACAACCTGTTGTTGAAATGGGTATTCAACTCGGCAATCAAAATGTTAAAGTTGTTGTTGATCACATAACCACTGCCAAAGAAAGGCATGGAGTAGGTACCCGGTTGCCCACCTGTTACTTGACCACTACCAGGTCTTGAAGTAGAAGCGAATTGATCGGCAAAAGATTTTAAGTAGTTGTATTTCAACGTGAAAGTATTCTTACCATTAATGTTCCAATCTAATTTTGCTGTAATCTTATCGGAATAAGTTTTGAATGTATAACCTTGGAAAGAACCTGGGTCATATCCAAACTTGGTTTTCAAGAAACTTGACAATGCAGTTAAGGTGTCTGCATTTGCCTGGGAATAGTTTCCACCCGCAGCATGAGATGCGTCCGATGGCAACATTGAAGTTGCTGGTGCATCCTGTCTTACCCGTTCACCGCTTACGAAGAAAAACAATTTGTCTTTGATAATTGGTCCACCCAAACTAAATCCCTTGATTGAATACTCAAAAGGAGTTTTTACAACGGTGGTAGGTCCAACATTATAGCCAAGATAATTTTCATTTCTGGAATATTGGTAGACAGTTCCTTTGAAGGTATTGGTACCACTCTTGGTTACCGTGTTAACACCTGTTCCGGCAAATCCCCCCTGTTTTACATCATAAGGTGAAACGTTAACTTGAATTTGTTCAATGGCTTCCAACGAAATTGGTTGCGCAGATGTCTGTCCTCCAAGAATAGAGGATAGTCCAAATGAGTTGTTGAAGTTGGCACCATCCACAGTCATGTTGTTGTATTGGTTGCTTCTGCCACCAATGTTCAAACCGTTTGAGGTAGGTTCCAACTTTACAAAATCCTGGATGGAACGGTTGATCGTCGGCAAACGATCAACTTGCGTTCTTGTAATTAACTCCTGAGAGCCCGTTCTTGAACTACTGAAATTCTTGTCGTTGGGTGAGGACTTCACCACAATTTCTCCCAACAGCGTTTGTTGATCAACCAGTTTAAAATTTTGTTTAAATGTTTGACCTAAATTCAAAATAATATCACCTTGCGACTGTGGTTTATACCCTACAAATGAGGTTGTTACTGTATAAGGCCCGCCAATTTTTAAATTGGGCAGGTTGTAACGGCCATCGCTCCGTGTGGTGGTCATGTACTTGGTCCCAGTTGGAACATGAACAGCCGTCACGATAACATTGGGTATCGGTGAATTGCCTTCCAAAATTGTTCCCGAAATTTCAGAAGTAGTCTCCTGCGATTTTGCCAGTATCGAAAATAATACCAACACAACCAGCAACATCGTTCTCTTAAATTGTACCATACTCATCTTAATTTATTTGTTTATAAATATCAATATCTTACTTTAAAAAAACCTTGTTGCCACATAACCCGATAAACACGTTTGCCAACAAAGCAGACTTTATCGAAAATCAACTATTTCCGATCATCTTTTGCGCAATTATACTTATTATTACATCAAAAGTTAACAAATGTTGGCCGTTTTAATCATTATTTAACATCTCTGTTACAAGTTTGTAACCGATTCAAATTTTTTGAATAGAGCCAGAAGTGACAAGTTCTCTGAAAATACGGCTGCACCATTTAAAATTGATAGAATCGGACTCAAAAATCATTAAATTTGTTGTCCAAAAATCCGCAAATATTATTTCAATTGTATCATTAATCGCCTTAGATGGCCATAAAATTCGAACCATGAAGAGAAACATTTATTTAACATTTACGCTGCTTGCAGCCATGCTCATCGCCTTTCCCTCCTTTTCACAGGAGGTCAACAAACTCTCCAAAAAAGAGCAAAAGGAAGGTTGGACCCTTCTGTTTAATGGCAAGACTTTTGACGGTTGGAGACAATGCAACGGTACTGCCATGCCGACCAATTGGAAAATTGAGGACAACGCCATGATGGTCTTCACTGCTCCCGACAAACAACCTGGTCAGGGTTCCAATGGTGACATTGTTTTTGCCACCAAGAAATACAAGAATTTTGAACTCTCGGTCGACTGGAAAGCGGGCAAAGCCACCAACTCGGGCATTTTTTATTATGTAAGGGAAGTCCCGGGGAAACCTATCTATTATGCCGCACCCGAAGTCCAGGTGCTCGACAACAAAGATGCCGGCGACAACAAAATCGACAACCATTTGGCAGGCTCACTCTACGACATGTTGCCCTGCGATCCCAAAACCGTTCATCCTGCCGGCGAATGGAATACCACTGTAATCAAAGTTAACAAAGGAGTTGCGACACATGTCATGAATGGGGTAGAAGTAGTAAAATACACACTTTGGACACCCGAATGGGATGCCATGGTGGCCAAGAGCAAATTCAAATCCTTCCCCGGATTCACGGAAGGCATTGCCAAAGAGGGCTTCATCGGTCTGCAAGACCATGGCTACTCCTGCTGGTTCCGCAAC
>CAZGSQ010000030.1:0-36136 GCA_964528535.1 uncultured Tangfeifania sp.
TTAAAATTATCGCATGCCAAAGATTAAAATACCTCATAAAACGCCCCATGTCGACATGACACCGATGGTGGACCTCTTCTCGCTGCTGCTGACCTTCTTTATGTTGACAGCGACGATGAAGCCATCTGAACCGGCTCCTGTTGATACACCGTTTTCTATTTCAGAGAAACCCACGCCGGACAAGAATATCATGACTATAACCATAGCCAAGGACAGCAGGGTGTTTTTCAATGTAGACAATGGTTCGGATACCATCTTGCATTTCAGACCCAAAATTCTCGATGAAATGGGAAAGAGATACAACATCGTATTCACCCCTCAAGAACTGCGCTATTTCGAAAAGAACAGTGTACCCTTTGGAGTTAACATTAAGGAATTCAAAGCGTATCTGGCTGCTAAAGAAAGTGAAAAAGCCAAGTTCGAAAAAGGAATCCCCCTCGATTCAACTGACAACCAGATGGCTCTGTGGATACTTTTCGCACGACAGGTCAACCCTGCGGTTCAGACCCTGATTAAAGGCGACAACGATGTTGAATATCCGCTTGTAAAAAAAGTATTGGATATTCTTCAGGATAAAAACGTAAACAGGTTCAGCCTGATTACCAGCCTTGAGAAAGTTGAAGTAGTAGAAGTAGCTAAAAAGTAGTATTATGGCAGAAATTATACAAGAAGATAAACACAAAGGCGGAAAGAAGAAACCTAAAAAACATTCAACCGCCATAGATATGACGCCGATGGTAGACCTTATGTGTCTATTGATCACGTTCTTCATGCTTACCACTGCTTTTGCCAAACCAAAGGTTATGGAAATCGCTTTGCCTGAGAAAATCAAGAAAAACGAGAAAGTCGAACCGCCAAAAATTGCCGAAAGTCGTACGCTCAATATCATCATGGGTCCGAACGACAAGGTTTACTGGTATCCTGGTAAGGCAGATCCAGCTGCATTGGTTCCATTGCAGGAAACCAACTTCAGCGCTACAGGTATCCGTCAGGTATTGCTGGATAGAAACCGTGCACTCTTCAAAAAAATTGAAGCGTTTAAGGATGATGTCATTGCAGGAAAGATAAATATCAAACAGGATTCTTTGCAATCGGCCATTCGTCAGCTCAAGAAAAGTGATGATACGGGTCCGATTGTCCTGATCAAGTTCTACAAGAAGGCGAAATACAAGAATTTTGTCGATATTATCGATGAAATGTCAATCGTTGGGATTGCCATTTACATTGTTACCGACATTGACTGGATCGAGCAAAATATGGTGGAACGAGCTCTCGGAATACCTTTAACTGCTTCTGCACCATCCACAGCAAAAAAATAAAGATCGACACGTATGGTAATAGATAAAAAGTTCATTCCTACTTTCGATGACATAGTCTTCGAGAATAGAAACCAGGAATATGGAGCATATCAGATTCGGAAAAAGTACAACCGTGTTGTTCTAATCTCTACACTGATCGGTATTTTTGTACTTGGATTAATTGTTATTGTCCCTTACATCAGGGCAAGCAATCAAGCCAAGCAAAAAGCAAGGGATGCTACCGAGGTAATCGCGGAAATGGCCAACAACCTGCAACAGGATGTACCGCCGCCACCACCTCCTCCACCACCGCCACCTGCAGAGCAACAAGCAGTTGTTAAGTATGTTGCACCTGTGGTTGTCGATTCTGTGAAAGTTGAAGATCAGACCAAACTGATGATCTCCGACGAGCAAGTTACTTCTACCGTTAACAAAGAGGTAGTTGAAGTAGTTCAACAAGTGCAGGAAGAGGTTCAGGAAAAAGAGGAACAACAGGTCTTCGTCGTTGTGGAAGAGATGCCGGAATTTCCGGGAGGTGAAGCGGCTCTTCGTTCCTACATCGCCAAAGCGATCGTATATCCTACTGTCGCTCAGGAAAATGGAATCCAGGGGAAAGTATTTGTTACTTTCGTTGTGAACAAAGACGGATCCGTCTCCAATGCCAAAATTGCACGTGGTGTGGATCAATCCTTGGATACTGAAGCCTTACGCGTAGTTGCAACATTGCCAAAATGGAAACCAGGAAAACAGCGCGGAGTACCAGTTAGGGTATCCTATACGGTTCCAATTAGCTTTAAGCTGCAGTAACGAAGTTGAAAGTTCTACAACTTATTAATAAAAGAGAGGCCGTCCACTGAAGTGCGACGGCCTCTCTTTTTACAGTTGTTTTTGGAGTGATGATTCAAACCATTCCTGATTCGCTTCGTATGCAATTCAGGCCAATGAAGCCCAATTCCATGATCGTAAATCTCTATTTCACTGCCTGGTTGTACAATTCATTGACGCGTTCCCAATTCACTACATTCCAGTAAGCATCAGCATAATCGGCTCTTTTGTTTTGGTATTTCAGGTAATAGGCGTGCTCCCATACGTCCAGGCTCAATACCGGAGTTCCTTTTGCTTCCGAAACTGGCATCAGTGGATTGTCCTGATTGGGTGTAGACTGAATGACCAGCTTCCCTTTTGAAACTGTCAACCAGACCCATCCTGATCCAAATCGTCCCAACGCGGCCTTCTTAAATTCATCCTTGAAATGATCAAAACTTCCCCAGGTTGAAACAATTGCGTCTCCAATCGCTCCCTTCGGTACTCCACCGGCATGGGGGGCCATTCCATTAAAGTAAAAAGTGTGGTTCCAGACTCCTCCTCCGTTGTTCCTTATGGCAGCAGGAGTCTCTGCTGTAACTGATTTCTGCAGATCCAACAAAGACATCTTCTCTTGTGGGGTTCCGGCAGCAAATTTGTTCAAATTATCAACATAGGCTTTGTGGTGACGACCATAATGGATCTCCATCGTAGCTTTGTCAATAGATGGCTCAAGCGCATCAAAGGCGTATGGTAGAGGTTCTTGTGTAAACTGGGCAAAAGCTGTGTTTTCCATAACTAACAATAATAAAATGAATAGTAAATTTTTCATGATGTGTTTTATTTAGAATGATTATAGCCATTCATCCTTTCTTACGGTGACCTTCAATATTTGTTTCTGACATCCTTGCGTTTATTATTTTGTTTTCCAGTTATTCCCATGGTACCACTTTCCGATCTTGATAAATTCTCCCTCTGGTTCAAAAAATTTCCTATTTGTAGTCTCAGAATATTTCTATTTTTAGTCCATGATTTTTGACAAACGACTTTCGGGTGTTCTGCTGCATCCCTCCTCCCTTCCGGGAAAATTTGGAATTGGTACATTGGGGGCTGAAGCCACAAAATTTGTGGACTGGCTGCATGACAACGGTCAGAAGGTATGGCAAATGTTGCCGCTGGGTCCGACTGACTGGAGCCATTCTCCTTATCAGTCCTATTCTGCCTTCGCAGGAAATCCTGATTTGATAGATTTGCAGTTGCTGGTACAGCAGGGGTACCTCATTTCAAGTCAATTGGAGAAGAGTCCACAATTCCCTCCTGACAGGATCGATTTCAAGGCAGCTCTTCCTTTTCGGGAAAAATTATTGAAACAAGCTTATGGTCAATTCAATGCCTCCGGAGGTTTTCAAACGGATCCGTACCACCACTTCTGGGACCAACACTGGTGGTGGCTCGAATCGTGGTCGCTCTTCGACGCTTGTCGTCAAAATTTACCAGGATCCGATTGGAGCCAATGGGAGAAAGGCTTGCGATTTAGGGAGGAGCATGCACTCCTGGAAAACTATACCAAATTTCAAGATTCGGTGCAATACAGCCGCTTCCTTCAGTTTCTCTTCTTCGAACAGTGGTTTTCCCTTAAAAAATACGCCAACCAAAAAGGAGTATCCATTTTTGGGGATATCCCGCTCTATGTTGCATTCAATAGTTCAGATGTATGGACCAACCAGTCGCTGTTTATGTTGGATGAGAACAGGCAGCCAACACATGTAGGAGGTGTTCCGCCAGATTACTTCAGCAAGACGGGTCAACGTTGGGGCAATCCACTCTTCGACTGGGGCAGGATGAAAGAACGTGGCTATGACTGGTGGATGGCACGCCTGCATTTTAACCTTCGTATGTTTGATCTTGTGCGCATCGATCATTTCAGGGGACTCGAATCTTTCTGGGCCATTCCTGCAGGGGAAAAAACAGCCATCAACGGAAGTTGGATGAAGGCAAATGGCGATGAGCTGCTTGAGCTTCTGCAACAGCAAATTGGCACACTGCCCATTGTTGCAGAAGATTTGGGTCTGATAACAGATGAGGTTCACCAACTTAGAATAAAATACCACCTGCCTGGTATGAAAGTACTGCAATTCGCTTTCACCGATGAGGCAGACAACACACATCTTCCACACAATTATGCACTTGATTTTGTGGCATATACCGGTACCCACGACAACAATACGACCTCTGGATGGATTCAAACTCTCCATAAAAATGAGGTTGAGAAGGCAAAAAGGTATCTCGGAACAAATGATTTAAGTGTCTGGCATCTGATCAGGAAGGTGGAGGAATCTGTTGCGCAACTGGCCATCATCCCGATGCAAGATATTCTTGGTTTACCTGCAACTTCCAGAATGAACAGACCAGGTACTACCAAAGGCAACTGGCTCTGGCGGATGAATCGTGACGACCGGACTAAAAGCGAACCGGGTAAGCTTTTAGAAATCACGAAATTATATGGAAGAAACACATCCATCTAAAGTCAGAAACCTCTTTGCAGCATAATTCGTACAATGGCAGAAAACGCAGTTAAAATGGGAAATGGTCAACCGCAAAGTCTTACGGTCTCAGTCAAGGTTAATTTAGAGAAAGAAACCGTTTGGAAATATTTTACGAATCCCGAAGATATTCTTTGCTGGAATCACGCTTCAGAAGATTGGCATACCACCAGGGCAGAAAATGAACTTCGACCCGGAGGATCTTTTCTCTCGCGGATGGAGGCCATGGATGGCAGTTTCGGATTTGATTTCAGTGGAATTTACGATCAGGTCATCCCTGAGAGCCTCATTGCCTATACCCTTGCAGACGGGCGCAAAGTTGGGATATCCTTTCAAGATGAAGGAGCAGGCAGCATCCTGGTTTCCGAAACTTTCGAAACAGAAACTGTGAATCCAGCAGAATTGCAGCAAGCCGGCTGGCAAGCCATCCTGAACAACTTCAAAAAATATGCTGAAGGAAGGCCAAGGTGAGAGATGTACCTCCTTTTAAGCAATGAAATTGCCTGATTTGTCCAACTTCAAATTTTAACATAAATTCCAATGGTTATGATTAAAAATCTCCTTCCACTCTTCTTGGTGGTATTGGTTACAATGGCATCTGCACAGGAGAGATCAATTGAACAACAAAAAAATAAAACAGTGAAAACCGCATTGCTACTCGTCGACATCCAGAATTTTTACTTTCCCGGCGAATCAGGTCCGGGCTTGGTGCACCCCATGGAGGCTTCACTGGCAGCCAAAGAGCTGCTGCAAATCTTCAGAAATGAGAACCAGTCCATCGTCCATGTAAGGCATCAAACAAAAAAAGGCTTCGAGATTCACACCAATGTTACTCCGCTCGTTTCTGAAAAAATAATCACCAAAGAGGAGGTCAATAGCTTCTACAAGACTGATTTACTTGAATATCTCAAGGCCCAGGCCATCACCAGACTCGTTGTGGCAGGCATGCAGACACAGATGTGCCTTGAAGCGGCGGTTCGCGCAGCGCACGACCTTGGATTTGAATGTATAGTGGTTCAGGAGGCTTGTGCAACCAGAGACCTGAAATTCGGTGGCAAAATCATCCTGGCATCAGAGGTTCAAGCAGCTGTTTTCGCCACCCTGACGGATGGCAGATATGCAAAAGTTGTTGGATTGAAAGATTTCAAAGAAGATGCCGGAAAATATTTGTATCAATCAATAAAATGATATTATCTCTCAAAAAGAAATAATGAAATTATCTGGGAATACAATTCTGATCACAGCCGTAGCTTCCGGAATAGGGATGGGATTCAGCGAACGATTTGTTCAAGAGGTAAATCAGGTCACTGGTAAAATTGTTGGAAAAGTTCAGCATTGAAGTCATTGAAATCATTCCTCCCGGAATCAATACAAACCTTGGCATGAAGGCGTTGCACGATCATTTTCACCTGTTTCGGAGTTTGAAGAATCCATCTTCAATCGGTTGGATGAAAGAAAAACAAGTCTGACTTTCGGCATGAGTGCATTCATATCGCAAAATGCCAACAAAAAGGAGATGGAAGATGCTTTCAACAGAAGGTATCCTTAGTTAACCTGTTTTGACAATTTAATGATCCTCCATTTCCCCTTTTCTTTTACATGGGCCATTCCCTTGTAACAGCAGGCACCATGAAAATTATTGGCATCATCGTACTTTGGTACCACCATCTCTTCCCCTTTCAAATCAATGAATCCAAACTTGTCGTCCAGCTTCACGGTAGCAAATCCACCTATATAATGCCAGGTAAAATCGTATTTTGGCGTGACAACCTCTTTTCCTGATTCATCCAGATATCCGTATTTCCCTGCTATTCTCACGGCTGCCCTTCCTTCGGTAAAGGGATATGCCAGATCGTAGACCGGAGCTACCACCTCCCTGCCATTCCTATCCTTGTATCCATATTTTGCAGCTACGTCAGAATAAAACGGGATGAGTTGCGCCTGTGCCGCACTTCCGGCCAACAGCGATAAGAATAAAATGACCAGTTTGTTCCATCTCATGATTGAAATGTTCATTAATTTAAACTATTCGAACCTTCATAAACCCCAAATAGATTGTTCCCCGGGCGATCCCCGGGATTTACACCCCAGGTCAACGAGGGTTTGGCGTCCATGTACAAGACCAGCTCACCTCCTTTTAAAAGATCTGAATGTTTGAGGAATGACTTGGTATACGGCCTTCCATCCAGGGTAGCCTTCTGTATATAAATATTCTTTTTACTGAGATTTTCAGCACGGATCGAAAAGTGCTTTCCATTCTCGAAGTTGAGCTCTGCCCATGAGGCCAAGGGACTTCCGAGCACATATTCTCCACTGACAGGATTTACGGGATAGAACCCAAGCGCACTTAGCACATACCAGGCACTTGTTTGTCCACAATCGTCATTTCCGCACAACCCATTGGGTTGATTGCTGAAGAATTTCGTCAAAATATGATTTACCTTTTCGGCAGTTTTCCAGGGTTTACCAACATACGAATAGAGATAAGGAACATGGTGGCTTGGCTCATTCGAGAATTCTGAAAGACCGTAAAATCCATGGTTACGAATTTCACGGTAGGGTTTCTCCGGACCGTTGTAAAGAGAATCAAGCTTCTGGTCGAACCTTATCTCTCCTCCCATGGCAGCTATCAAACCCTGTACATCCTGAGGAACATACCAGGAGTAAATCCATGCATTTCCCTCTTGAAATCCTATCGATTCACGTGGGTCAAAAGGGATCATCCAAACGCCGGCTGAATCCTTAGGCCGCACGAATCCTATCTCTTTGTCGAACACATTTTTCCAAAAAGTACTCCGATTTAGGAATGACTGATGATCCTCTTTGTGTCCCAATTTTAATGCAACCTGTGCAATGCACCAGTCGTCAAAGGCATATTCGACAGTTTTCGTTACACCGCGTTGTCTTGGGTCAAGATCATCAGGTACATACCCAAATTTCCTGTAGAAATCTGATTCCCTGATATCTTGATTGGCAGTTGTTTTCATTGCTTCGAAGGCCGCCTCGCAATCGAAACCCCCTATTCCTTTCAGGATTGCATCCGAAATGACGGGTACAGCATGGTAGCCGGGCATCACATTGGCTTCGTTGAAATACATTTCCCAGGAAGGGAGCAAACCATGTTGCCTGTAAAACAAAAGATAAGAATTGACAATATCAGGCACTCTCCCGGCTTGTGTGAGGGTGTAAAGCGGTGCGGTAGCCCGGAAGGTATCCCACAATGAATGAAGGGTATAAACATTTCTCCCTTCGTGATTTTTTTGGTCGGCACCCCTGTATTTTCCCTGGGCATCTTCGTAACGGAAGGGGGCAAAAAAATTGTGGTAGAGCGCCGTATAGAAAGTCTCTTTAAATGCCAGGTCATCAGAGGTAACCTGAATTTTTTGCAACTCTTTTTCCCAGGCTGATTCTGCATTTGCCTTCACAATTTCGAAATCCCAACCCGGAATCTCATCCAATCCAGCCCTTGCACCCTCTATGGAGGCAGAACTGATGGCCACCTTCACCAATAGCAGATCTCCTTCCTTTGGAGCCGGAAAGGAGAGGTAGTTGTTCAAATTTACAGCGTTTATCTCCTGCTTGGGCAGCACTCTTGTCCCATCGGCAAAAGTGACAATCTCCTGAAATGGTTTGCTGGTAGTGGCCGCAAAATAGACATACCGCTCGCCGACGAATCCCATGGAACGGCGAAAACCAACAACCGTGTGATCGTCAAGTCGTTTGAAATAGCACTCGATAGGAATATCGCCATTGTGTCCAACCCTTGCCTCTGCGCCATTTCCAAAACCAAGATCCAGTCGAAGCAACATGTTCTTTCCATCCGGTAAGGTGTAACGGTGCATTCCGCAGTGTGCAGTGGCAGTTAACTCAACTTTGATACCTGATCCCTTTAGCAGCACTTCATAATAACCGGGAGTAGCCTTCTCCTCCTTGTGGGAAAACTCACTCCCGACCGATTCCCATGTTGGAATGGTGTCTACAAGCGGAAAAAGCGAGATGTCACACAAGCTTTCTGCACCTGTACCACTGTAATGGGTATGGCTAAAACCTCGAATTTTTGTACTGGAATAATGGTAGCCACTGCACCAATTGTAACCATGGTCGCCATTGTCAGGACTCAACTGCACCATGCCAAAAGGTACCAATGCACCCGGGAAGGTATGACCGTCCTCGTCTGTACCAATGAATGGGTTGACGTACCCGGTCAGTTTCACTTTTGGCGTTGATTTACAAGAGAGCAGCAAACCCAGCAACAAGAATAGAAGAAGAATCTTCGGCATGAAAAGTATAGTGATGGTAGTTTAACCGTTGGGAATGATGGTCCAGATGGTGCACAGGCGAATATTTAGGAGCATGATTTGCAATAATATCTGATAAAAACTCGCTACACTACTCCATGACAATTTTACCTCTTTTTTCTTAAACTTGCATGCTCCTCCAACAATCCGAAACCAAGGATCTGCATCCTTTCAATTGGCCCAATTTCAACGATCCGACAAGCTCCACATGAGAAATTTCGGTCTATTAACAATTCTTTGCTGCTGAACCGTTTACCATCTGATTACAAAAAACATTCCGATGGGGCCAAGACCAAAATAGGCATTCAATTTTCGCTCAGACACATACTTTTTTCAACCAATCATGGTTGAATATTGCCCTTTTACTGAGCATATAGCGCTTTTTACTGATTTTCGGTGATTAGTTCTACCCGAACTCTATCTTTGTTACAAATAAAAAAACGGGCTGGCTTACATGAACAAATCAATCAAGATAGAGGTCATTGAACTTTTGCTCTTCGGAGTGATTTGGTTGGGCATCTTCTCCATTCCTTTCTTCAACCAATGGGGATACGGTTCACTTGATTGGAGTAAATTGTTATCAGAGTGGCTTCGAATCTTTGGCTTCTTCCTTATCTTCCTCATCAACATTTCCATTCTGGTACCCCGGTACCTTATCCCCAAGAATTACAGGACTTACATTTTAACTGCGGTAGGACTGATTTCACTGATGACCGTTGCGGGGATCATCTTAAATGCGATCCTTTTCCCTCATCCCCTCACCATGCCTCCAATGAACTTAGGCTCAGGAATCCCAATGGAATTGGGCTCAGGAATGCCTGCACCAATAGGATTCAAAATTGAGCGCAAAACAGATTACGATTCACTCTCTCTGCTTGTTATCGCCAACGTCATCATCTCTTTTCTGATTGTTGGCAGCAGCACGACTTTTAAAGTAATTGGTCAATGGTTGATTGCCGATGACAGGCGAAATGATCTTGAAAAAGAGCAGTTAAAAAACGAATTGGCATTCCTTCGCCACCAGGTAAGTCCGCATTTTTTTATGAATACGCTGAACAACATCCATTCCCTGATAGACATTGATACCGAAGATGCCAAAGACGCAGTCATCAGACTTTCGACCATGATGCGCTACTTGTTGTATGACACGGCGCATGGACACACCAGTCTGATCAAAGAGATTGGTTTCATAGAGAGTTATATTTCGTTGATGCAGCTTCGCTTCTCCAAACTTGTTCATGTAACGCTCGAAGTACCCGAAAATATTCCGGACATTCAACTGCCCCCAATGCTCTTTATCTCCCTGATTGAAAATGCATTCAAACATGGTGTCAGTTACCAGCACCACTCATACGTCCACTTCAAACTGGAGATATCGGACAACAGGCTGTTTTGTAACATCCACAACAGCAAACAACCCAAGATCTCTGAACCTGGCAACAGATATTCAGGCATTGGACTGACGAACATCAAGAAGAGCCTTGAACTATTGTTTGGAAAAAAATATCAGTTTGAAATCATTGAGACGGAGGTCGATTACCATGTCTTTCTAAGTGTACCCATCGAATAACCATGTAAACCAACAATCAGAATCTTATGATCAGGAACCGAAATTTATCGCAGGAAGTTTAATTAAAATTTATCACACTCATGAAGATCAAATGTATCGCGATTGACGACGAACCGCTGGCACTCAAACAAATTGGTGCCTACATAGAGAGAACCCCCTTTCTCGAGAATGTTGCATTGTGCTCCAGTGCCTTTGAGGCTTTGCAATATGTTCGCACAGGGCAAATTGAACTGCTCTTTGTCGACATTAACATGCCCGATCTCAATGGAATGGATTTTGTAAAATCTCTGGAGCACAAATTACCTGTCATATTTACGACCGCATACAGCGAATATGCCATCGAAGGATTTCAGGTGGATGCGCTTGATTATTTGCTGAAGCCTATCAGTTATGCCCATTTCCTGAAATCGGCCAACAAAGCCAAGGCATGGTTCGATCTAAACAAGAAGAACCCCGAAGTAATTCAACCCAATCAGGATTATCTGTTCGTGAAGGCAGAGCACAGGTTGATTCGCATACATCTGGCGGATATAAAATACATTGAAGGATCTAATGAATACATCATCATTCATCTTAACAAGGAGAAACCCGTCACTACCCTGATGAGGATGAAGAATATTGAATCTGAACTCCCTGAGAACCTCTTCATGCGTGTTCACCGCTCCTTTATCGTCAATCTGGCCCATGTAAAAGTGATAGAAAGGAACAGAATCATTTTCGATGAAAAAATCTACATCCCGGTAGGGGAACAGTACAAGGATAATTTTCAGAAATTTTTGGATAAAACATTCTACCTGTAAGGCAATCATTTATCTTACTGATACTTAAAAAAACACTCCAGTTTATGAGATTAAAAAAAAATATTGCTACAAGCGAAGCAGGATTCATTTTCAATCCGGGATCGGGTGACTCCTTCTCATCCAATCCAACCGGGTCGGATATATTGGGCATGTTCAAGGAAAATAGATCAAGGCAGGAGATCACCGATTTGATATGTGCCAAATACGAAGTGGATAAGAATCAATTTGACAGGGATCTTGAAGATTTTTTGTCACAGTTGAGGGATTACAACCTGATGGATGAAGGATGAAGGAGAAAGTAAAAGGAAAAAAGGATAAAGTTACAGGAGTTAAAGGTTCAAACTGATAAAAAATACGGAGGAACGAAAACGATGGAAACTTCGCTGAAGATGAATGATGAAAGGAGGAAGCTGGTCATTGCAGTAACAGGACTGAATGCCATTGATAGTCCGGGCCCGGGTGTGGCCGTAATTCGTGCCTTACGTGAATGTCCTGATTTCGAAGTGTGTATCATCGGCCTTAGTTACGAAGCGTTAGAGCCCGGAATCTACATGCACGACATTGTTGACAAGACTTACCAGATCCCTTACCCTTCATCCGGTTCAGAAAATCTGTTGCACAGGATGCAGCAGATCCACGCAATAGAACATCTGGATCTTGTGATCCCCAATTTTGACGCTGAATTGTTCAATTTCATCAAACTTAGAAATGAATTTGAGAAAATGGGCATACATACCTTTCTTCCAGAGCTGGAACAATTTGAATCAAGACACAAGGCTGCGCTTTACAAATTTGGTAAAAAGCACCATCTGAAAGTACCGGAGGACAGACTCATTTTCCAGGTCTCTGATTTGCTCAATGCTGCAGATGAGCTGGATTATCCGCTGGTCATCAAAGGGAAATACTACGACGCCACTGTTGCCAACAACAAAGAGGAGGCACAGAAGGCCTTCTACCAGATTCAGTCGAAGTGGGGCTTACCCGTTGTAGCACAGCGTTATATAAGAGGTACTGAGATTAACATTGCTGCTTTGGGGGATGGTAAAGGCAATAGCATCAGTGTAGTTCCGATGCGAAAATTATACATTACCGACAAAGGCAAGGCTTGGGCCGGAATCACCATCGAAGACAGTTCGTTCATTGATCTGGCGCACAAGTTCATCAAGGCAACCAAGTGGAGGGGTGGATGTGAGCTCGAAATCATGCAATCTGTTGATGGCACTGCTTACATCATGGAGGTGAACCCGCGTTTCCCGGCTTGGATCTATCTGACTGCAGCAGCCGGGCAAAACCAGCCTGCCGCCCTTGTAAAGATGGCATTGGGTGAAGAAGTGCTGCCATTTAAAGCATATTCCGTCGGGAAAATGTTCATTCGGTATTCCTGG
The DNA here is from genome assembly GCA_964528535.1 of uncultured Tangfeifania sp. Classification (GTDB taxonomy): domain Bacteria; phylum Bacteroidota; class Bacteroidia; order Bacteroidales; family Prolixibacteraceae; genus CAINVV01. The sequence continues at coordinate 12,699 of CAZGSQ010000030.1, forward strand.
GATCTCATAACAGACGTCGGCGAGTTTCAAAAGATTTCAGGTACCGGAGAATTGTGAAGCTCGTAAGGATGGAATCTGAAAGCAGAGACAACAGAAACCATGTGGTCTTAAAATTCAGAAAAAACAAGACCTATCGATTGACAGACATTTAAAAATTAAGAACAATGACCATGGAAAGACAAAGATATGAGCGCCCCATCATCAAAAAAATGAATGCGGGATTTACCAATAAATTTGGCAGCCAAGCAAGAAACGAGGTAATTTCGCACCTGGAAGGAGCCGGGGTGAAGGAGTTGACCAAACAATTCGGATCTCCACTTTTTGTCGTCTCAGAAAAACAGATCAGGCGCAATTACCAACTTGCGAACAGGGTCTTTAAGACACGCTATCCGAAGGTCCAATTTGCCTGGTCGTACAAAACCAATTACCTGAATGCAATCTGTAAAATCTTTCATCAGGAAGGATCCTGGGCCGAGGTAGTCTCCGGGTTTGAATACCAGAAGGCCTTGGGAAACGGTGTTCCCGGAAGCAAGATCATCTTCAATGGACCCGACAAGACCGATGATCAGCTGATTTGTGCGGCTCAAAACAATTCACTTATTCACATTGACCATTTTGATGAGCTCTATTCCCTGATCAAACTTAGTGAAGAGCATCACCTGAAACCAAGAGTAGCCATCCGAGTTAACATGGATACAGGAATATATCCCATGTGGGATCGTTTTGGCTTTAATTTGGAAAATGGCCAGGCGTGGAATGCCATTACCAGGATCATCAACAGCGAAAATCTCAATCTTGTTGGTCTGCATTGCCATATTGGAACCTTTATGCTGGATACTTCCGCCTATGCAGTAGCAGCAACCAAACTATGTGAATTGGCCAAAAGTATCAAGGAAAAGCAGAATAAAACCATTCAATACCTCGACCTTGGCGGTGGGTTTCCCTCTGCCAACACACTGAAGGGTTCCTACCTTTTAGGTTCCGACACTGTACCAACCATCGATCAGTTTGCAGATGCCATCACAGAGGCCATCCTTGGATTTGGATTCAAGCAGGAGGAGCTGCCGTTACTGCTACTCGAAACGGGAAGAGCGCTCATTGATGATGCAGGATTCCTACTTGGTACTGTTCTGGCCAACAAACGATTATCAGATGGCAGAAGGGCAACCATCCTCGACTTCGGAGTAAATTCATTGTTTACCTCATTCTGGTACGACCATAAAATCAGTCCGGCGCAAGAAGTTGGCCAACACACAGAGGAGACTGTCCTTTACGGCCCGTTGTGCATGAACATTGATGTAATCAGGGAAAATATTACATTGCCGTTGCTGCAAAGAGGCGACCACCTGGTCGTTCACAGGGTGGGTGCCTACAACATGACACAATGGATGCAGTTTATCACCTTGCGGCCAAACGTGGTCCTGTTGGATCAAAGTGGTCATCCGCATGTGATTCGAAAAGCAGAATCGCTCGAATATTTAGAGGAATTTGAGCAGGTACCTGACCATCTTAGAAAGAGTCCGTTTGCATGATCTACCTGATAAATTGAGCATACTATTCTACAAACAGCACAAAAGATAAGCTATCTACCAATGCCTGAGCACCGATACATCACCTCCCTGAAAGAGGACATTCTGCCTGCTACGTTCAACAGCTACTCCATTATCTTCTTTTTGAACAACAGAGTTATGGCGTTTGGACTACTTGTCCTCACTTTTTTCAATTTTTATGCAGGTTTCAGCGGATTGTTAGCAGTCATTACCTCAGTTCTGTTGGCCCTTTCCATGGGATTTGATAAAATTCAGTTAAAAAAAGGACTTTTCAGTTTCAATGCATTGCTGCTGGGACTAGGAATGGGAACTTTTTTTGACCCCGGCCTGGTCTATTTCGGCCTTCTACTTTTGGCTGTATTGGTTACGCTCATGCTTTCTGTAACCATGTCGGGTTGGCTTGGCAAATACGGATTACCACACTTGAGCATCCCATTTGTGATCGGATTCTGGTTAATTCTGCTCCCCTCTTCCACCTTTGAGAACCTGGGACTTACCCATCGTAACATTTACTGGATCAATGAAGTATATTCGGTTGGAGGCAGCAAACTGGTAGATTTTCTGCAATACATTGATGGCATCACCATCAATAAAATGGTAGATACCTACCTGCGGTCATTGAGTTCTATCTTGTTTCAAGACAGTCTGCTTTGTGGAGGCCTGATAGCGCTGCTGCTGCTTATTGCTTCGAGAATAGCCTTTTCGCTCTCGATCATCGGCTTTCTTTCTGCCTCATTTTTTGCCTCTTTCACAGGTTCAGCCACAGCAGGATTTTCCTATTACAACATTGGAGCAAATTACATCATGACTGCCCTGGCCATCGGGGGATTTTTTGTGATTCCTTCCGGGAAAGCATATCTATGGACATTTCTGCTGGTTCCCCTCACCTCCCTGGTTCTGCTTTTTCTTACCCGACTCTTTGGTGAGATTCAATTGCCTGTCTTTTCCCTTCCATTTTCTATCGTTGTGATTCTCTTTGTCTATTTCCTAATGCTGAGGAAGAGCCCAACGGGTTTGGTGCTGACTCCAATTCAGAATTACTCGCCAGAGACCAATTTAAATTCCTATTCCAACAACAATGTCAGGTTGTCGCAGTTGCACTACTTCCCACTCCACCTGCCATTTTGGGGAGAATGGATGATCAGTCAGGGTCACAATGGTCAGTTCACCCACAAAGGTGATTGGAGCAGTGCATTCGATTTCATACTGCTGGATGAGGAGATGAAGAGTTATACCTCCAATGGGCTGCTCTGTGAACACTACCATTGCTACAACAAGCCAGTAATTGCTCCGGCCGATGGCGTTGTAGAATTTATCATCGATCAGATGGATGACAATGAAATAGGGAAAACTGACACTGTCAACAATTGGGGTAATACTATTATTATCAGGCATTTACCCGGATTGTATTCGCAGCTTTCTCACCTTCGCAAAGGAAGTTTCAAGGTATCAAAAGGGGATAGTGTCAAGCGTGGCGACCTCTTGGCCCTTTGTGGCAACTCGGGAAGATCACCGGAGCCACACATTCACTTTCAAGTACAAACATCCGCCATTCATGGGTCAAAGACACTGAATTATCCATTTTCCTATTATTTGAAACCCGAGCTTGGAAAGAAAATCTTGTCTTCCTTTACTACCCCGGCGGAAGGGGATTTGATTTCCAATGTCCAGGAACATCCTCTTTTGAAAAATGCCTTTGACATTCCGCCAAACACAGTTTTCAGATTCGACTACACCGACCAATATGGAGACAAACGCTCAGAAAAATGGGAGGCATTTACCGACGCATACAACTATCATTATCTCTATTGCGGAGAAAAAGAAAGCACTGCCTATTATGTAAATGATGGCACCATGTTCTATTTTACAACCTTTTACGGTGACAAACACGCTTTGCTCTACTATTTTTACCTGACGGCTTTTAAAGTATTTTTTGAGTTACAGAAAGAGGTGAAGATATCCGATGAACTTCCACTAAACATACTTTTCAACAAAAGCAAAATCCTCTGGCTGCACGATTTCATTGCTCCATTTATCAGCAAGGTTCATGCCAATTATACCATTCATCCTGAAGAGTCAGACGATTCATTCGAGTCGCAATCTGTCAGGCTTCATTCCAGCATTGAACTTTCGACCTATGGAAAAACCCGTCAGGAGAGTTCAGGATCTATTACATTGACAAACAATCGTATAGAAAAATTCTGCTACGAAAATAGAAAGATAAAAATTGAAGCAACATGTACAAAATAGCAACAATACTTTTTTTTCTTGTTCCTCTGCTGTCAAACGCTCAGGCGAAACCCGACTTTCAAAAAGTAGATAGTCTGACCTATCAATATTTCGTCAAAGGAGATTGGAAAAATTTGATCGCCTTGTCGAAGGTGGCTTCCAGCTTGGGTATCGAATCCAAATTCATCCGCCAGCGTGCCGGATACGCCTATTTTGTCACGGGGGATTTCTACGCTGCCCTTGAACAATACAAAAAAGCCTATGGTTACGATCAGTCCGACCCGGTCACCAGGGAATATCTCTATTTTTCGAGCCTTCAGGCAGGATCAGGCAGTACACGGTATTATGCTGGATTGTTATCTGAAGAATCAGCCACCCGAATGGGAATCAAACGATACCAACCGGTAGAATCTTTCGACACCGAATTCAATCTGAAAACGAATAAAACCACCACCCGATCCAACCAAGTATATTACAGGGGTGGCATCAATTCAGATTTGGGCTATCGATTTTCTCTCTACCAGGCTTTTTCGTACTACCAACAAAATATCAGCAATGTTCTGACCCAACAGCCCGAATACCTGGCCTTGCTGAAGTACACACTCTACCAGAAATGGTACATCAAGACTGCCTTCCACCATCTTTTTACAAATGTAGGAAATGTTGCTTACCCTGCCAATCTCGGTTTTTTAGGAATAAGCACGCAGCTGAAAAGATTCAATTTCGAGGCAAATAGCTCTGTGTTGAATTCTTCTGCGGCTACTACCCTACAGGTTGGTTTCTTGGCAGGAGCCACATTTCCTGGCAGTTCATCTGCCTACTTCAACAGTGCCATTGTTGGAATGAAGGAAAATTCTGTATCCAGAATCATCTATGCAGAGACGGCAGGAGTTAAATGTGGTAAAAATCTGTGGGCTGAAGGCAATGTTACAATTGGGAACCTAAAAAACTACAATACCTTCAACTCCCTCTACGTTTACAATTCGGCGGATCCTTCCATTTTCAGGAGTGGTCTCTCGCTGATCTATTTTCTTGGTAAACACCTGACAGTTATTGGCAATTTCACCTTCGACCAACAAGAAATCACCAACAATACCACGAATCGCTATTATTATCAATATTCATATTCGGGAGGATTAAAATGGAAACTGTAAGAAAATCACTTTGGACGATCGCCCTTCTACTGGCAATGATGACATTGAAGGCTCAGAATATTTCTGACCTGCAAGCTGCATTTAGCAAAAGCTACATTGCAGAAAATCAAGGCAATTACATTTCAGCCATCAATGAAATGAAAGTAGTTTTTCAACCTGAAGACTACATTTGCAACATTCGGATGGGATGGCTCAATTACCTGGCCAAGCAATACAACGAGTCCATTTCGTATTACAAAAAGGCCATTGGACTTAAGCCTTATGCCATTGAAGCCCGTTTTGGCTGCATCAAACCTTTGAGTGCGGTAGAAAATTGGGAAAAAGTGAAGGAACAATACAGCGAAATTCTCAAGATTGACCCGCTCAATACGACTTCCAATTACTGGCTGGGGGTAATTTACTACAACAGAAAAGATTTCAAATCGGCCAACAATCTGTTCGAGAAGGTCGTCAATCTCTACCCTCTGGACTATGATTCTGTGATCATGCTTGCCTGGTCCAAGCTTTACAACAACAACCATGCAGATGCCAAATTACTTTTTCAACAGGCACTGATTATCCGACCCAACGACGCATCTGCCCAAAGCGGCCTGCTCCTGATTAGTAAATGGCTGGAAGACAACCTCAAAACGCCTACCATTAGAAAATAGTATGTTGGCCTTGAAAAGGGATGCAAGGTCCTGACATCTTATCTTTAGAAAAAAATAAGCCCATTGGAACAATTGTTTGAAAAATATCTTCTACTTTCACGTTTTGTTAAAAACTAACTTCCTTGTAGGTTGATTACTCAAACGTTATTCTGATGTTTAAAATTGGATTAAACTTATTGTGGGTGGTTGTACTTCTCACTTGTAGCGCGAATGTCCATGCCCAAACGGCGATTTCATTCGAAAAGTACAAATCGAATTCAGAAGTTCAAGCTGCTTTGAACACCTTGCAGCAAAAAGCACCCGGCAGAACCGCGCTCCACAAGATTGCCGATAGTCCGGGTGGAGTCCCTGTGTATGTGCTCGAGATTGGCAAAGAACTCAAAAACAGACCGGCTATTTTCGTTGGTGCCAATTTTGAAGGAAAAACGCCCCTCTCTACGGAAGGAGCCCTCTATCTGGCAAAAATGCTGCTCGATTCGGGCAGTTACACCACCAACATCAAATGGTTTATCATGCCGCTGCCCAATCCGGATGCAACTGCCGGTTACTTTTCCAGAGTGAAATGGGAACGTACCGTCAACGATTCGGCTGTCAACGATGACAAAGACGATCAAACCAACGAAGACGGTCCTGACGATCTCAATGGAGACGGATGGATCACTCAAATGCGCGCAGAAGACCCCGAAGGAACCTTTGTCATCTCCGACAAAGATCCGCGCATCATGGTAAAGGCTGATGCAACAAAGGGTGAACGAGGCAAATACAAACTCTACTCCGAAGGCATTGACAATGACGGAGACGGAGAAATCAACGAAGACGGGCCCGGTGGAATCAACGTTGGAATTAATTTTCCGCACCTGTTCAAATCCAACTTCAAGGATACTGGTCTATGGCCGGGTGAGGCACCGGAGGCATTTGGAACGATGGAGTTTATCTACAACCATCCCGAGATTGCCATGGTGTACACACTGGGAACCTCCGATTTTTGCATGGCTCCTCCCCGCACAGGCCGTAAGGGTGGGGCCAACATGGAGAGTCTGAAAATACCTGCAAGGTTTGCCTCGCGGGTGGGCGCGGATCCAGAGAAGAACTACTCGATGACAGAAGTTCTGGAGCTGTTTAAAACCTCTATGCCGAGTCGCCCCGGTCGTGAAATAAATGCCGAAACCATTGTAGATATGCTGGGGCTTGGAGCTGCTGTCAATCCGCTCGATGATGATTTAAAATTTTATACAGATTTATCCGAGAAATACAAGGCCTATCTCAAAGCTAAAGGGGGCTCGACCGATCGCATGGCGGCCGACGCCGACAAGGATGGCTCTTTCGAACTCTGGGCTTACTACCAATTGGGAGTACCCTCTTTCAGCATGAATCTTTTTACCCCTCCAAAACCTGCAGAAACGAAAGTCAGGGAACCCGGCACGAGGGACATGGGATCGAGAACGACCGAAACTGCTGACGACAAAGAGAAAACCATTCTGGCTTACATTGACAAAAAACTGAATGGAACTGGCTTTGTCAAATGGCAACCTTACAACCATCCCTCCCTGGGGAAAGTTGAGATTGGCGGCATGGTTCCGTTCGTAACGAGCACCCCACCCGCGGCTCAAATTGACTCTTTGTGCAAAATTCAGTTGCCTTGGCTGTTGAAACTCTCTACCAAACTACCCGATTTGCACCTGATGAAAGAGGTGGTAACAGACTTGGGCGCAGGCGTCAGCAAGCTTGAAATCTTCGTCGAAAACAGGGGGGCACTCCCCTATCCTACCGCCATGGGATCGAGGAACAAACAACCGGCTCCGGTAGTGTTGGTTTTGGAAGGTGAAAATTTTGAGTTCATGGAGGGGTACAAACGAACTCCAATGGGCGATTTTGGTGGGAACCAGGTTAAAAAACTCACCTGGATCATCAAATCTGACAAAAAAACTGAGCTCAGGGCCAAGCTTGAATCACCCATTTTTGGGGCAGAAGTTAAACAAATTAAGATCGGAGGCTAATCATGAGAAAATTATTTATACTGCTCACATATAGCTTATTGACCTTCACGGTAGTGGCTGAAAACAAAGCCAAAATTGAAATTCCGCTCCGTTTTGACAGGTATTACAATTACCAGGATGTTGTGGAGGCTTTGAAACTCTTGCACAGCACATTTCCAACACTCACCAAACTTGACCTGGTTGGCAAGAGTGAGGAGGGTCGCGAAATATATGCCCTCACCATCAACAACCCCAAAACGGGCGAAGCACTCTCAAAACCCGGGGTCTATGTGGATGGCAACATACATGGCAATGAGATCCAGGCTGGTGAAGTGTGCCTCTATTTCGCCAACATGCTGCTGACAAAATATGGGGATAACGACAAAATCACCAAGGTTGTCGACAAGAATGCTTACTATATCCTTCCTGTGGTCAATGTAGACGGAAGGGCACATTTCTTCAATGATGCACAGACCCCAAGCTCGGGGCGCAGTGTCAGGGTTCCCAAAGACGATGACCGCGATGGACTCGTCGATGAAGATGGTCCGGACGATTTGGATGGCGATGGAAACATTTGCATGATGCGCATCAAAGATCCGCTCGGAGATTACAAGACAGACCCCGAAGACAGCAGGCTGATGATCCCTGTGAAACCGGGAGAAAAAGGGGAATGGACCATCCTTGGAGAAGAGGGAATCGACAACGACAACGACGGTAAGATCAATGAAGACGGCGAAGGATACCTCGATTGCAACCGTAACTGGGGATACAACTGGCAACCTCCCTACGTGCAGAGTGGTGCAGGGAATTTCCCGCTTTCCAGCATGGAGGCAAAGTGCATCTCTGCTTACATCCACCAAAGACCAAACATCCTTGTCAATTTCGCCTTCCACAATTCGGGAGGAATGTGGCTCAGAGCCCCTGCCATCAAAGAGGAAAAGGTGGATCCGCGAGACGTTACTGTTTACGACATCATCGGCAAAAGCGCCATCAAAATGACACCTGGATATGTGTACCAGGCCTCCTATGATTTGTACGATACTTTCGGGGATACTGACTCACACATGTTTAACCTGGAAGGCTCCTATTCTTTCGTTGGCGAATTGTTTATGCGTTCACAAGAGACCTACCGTGAAAATGCAGACAAACCTTTGGTACCAACCACCACGGATGCACCGGCCGGTCGTCGCAACGCCAATCCGGATGTAAGCCGCGAACAACTTAAATTCAATGATTATTTGGCACTTAATGAATTGTACAAAGAGTGGAAACCCTTCAAACATCCGACCTATGGAGAGATCGAAATAGGCGGTTGGGTGAAAATGAGCACCAGGTTGCCCCATCCGTTCATGCTTCCTGAATTGGTACACCGCAATGCGATGGTGGTGCTCTATGCCTCCGAACAGACACCAGAGATCAACCTTGAAATCTTCGACGTCAAGAAAATTGGCAAGGATCTTCACCAGGTTAGGGTCAGGCTTAAAAATGCCAAGGGCCTTCCGTCAATGTCTTACAAGTCAATCAGTTCACGCCTTTATCCGCAGGACATGCTGAAACTTACCGGGGCCAAAGTAGTGGCGGCAGGCAAGATCACTGATCTGCGAACAAACAAGGTGAGTTATCAGGAACACAAACCAGAAGTCGTTTATACTTCCGTTCCAAGTTATGGTTATGTTGAATACCAATTCCTGGTAGAGGGCAAAGGAGAAATAAAGGTAAATTACCTTTCACGGAAGGCAGGAAATCAGAGTAAAACAGTCAAACTTTGAAGAGATTGAAAATAAATAAGCCGAAAAATCAATTCAGATTTTCGAAACCATACTGAAATTGGTTCTAAAACTTATCATTTTTGTTATATTTGGCAACTCAAACTAACGTTATAGGCACAAAAAGTGGGAATTTTACAAGAAAAGCTATCAAAATTTGACCTGCCTCAGAAAATAATGGATGCAGGCATTTACCCTTACTTCAGGGTCATTGAATCGGATCAGGATACCGTAGTTACCATCGATGGAAAGAAGGTATTGATGTTTGGATCAAATAGTTACCTAGGTCTGACCAACCATCCAAAGATCAAGGAGGCGGCAAAAAATGCCATCGACAAATATGGTACCGGATGCGCCGGTTCACGCTTTTTAAATGGCACACTGGATATTCACCTCGAGTTGGAGGAGAAGCTGGCCAAATTCACAGGCAAAGAGGGAGCGCTCTGTTTCAGCACAGGATTTCAGGTAAATCTTGGTGTCGTGTCAGTTTTAACAGGCAGAAATGATCATCTTTTGCTCGACGAACTCGATCATGCCTCCATCATCGAAGGCAGCCGACTCTCATTTTCCAGGGTACTTAAGTTTGCCCACAACGACATGAAGTCGCTCGAAAGTAAACTAAAACATTGCACAACTGACAGTTTAAAGCTCATTGTGGTGGATGGTATCTTCTCTATGGAGGGTGACATCGTGAAACTGCCGGAGATTGTTAAACTGGCCAAGAAATACAATGCCTCCATCATGGTCGATGACGCACACTCACTTGGCGTCATCGGAACCAACGGTTCGGGCACGGCCTCCCACTTCGGCCTAACCGACCAGGTTGATCTCATCATGGGTACCTTCTCCAAATCATTCGCATCACTTGGCGGTTTTATTGCTGCCGATAAGGATACCATTCATTTTATCAAACATAGTTCCCGCTCGCTGATCTTCAGTGCCAGCATGACTCCCGCCTCTGCCGCTACCGTGTTGGCAGCCCTGGAGATCATGCAGAATGAGCCTGAAAGAATCAAACATCTCTGGGACATTACCAGGTATGCATTGAAAGGATTTAAAGCAGCTGGGTTTGATACCGGAAAATCTGAGTCTCCGATCATACCGCTCTTCATACGCGATGACATCAAAGCACTGATTCTCACAAAGATGCTACTCGAGGAGGGAGTCTTTGTCAATCCGGTTGTTTCACCCGGTGTCCCCAAAGAGGATAGTCTGATCAGGTACTCCCTGATGGCCACCCATACCAAAGAGCAGGTAGAAATTTCAATCGAAAAAATCACAAAAGCGGCAAAAAAACTGGGAATACTGTCATAAATATCAATTTTCGATTTCGGTAACTATTTACTACAATTGTAACTCTAAGTACTCAAAGTACTTTAGTCACTTTAGCTCACTTTAGTCACTTTAGTCACTTTATGAAAAAAACCATCCTTATCACTGGCATCTCCTCCGGATTCGGAAAAGAAACTGCCATCTTGTTAGCAAAAGCTGGTCATACGGTGTATGGAACAGTGCGTAAAAAGAGTGGAACTGATCCGTTGGTAAACGAATTGTTGATGGACCTGACGGATGGTATTTCAATCGCCAATGCCGTCGAAACAGTCACCTCGAAGGAGGGTCGTATCGATGTGCTGATCAACAACGCCGGCATGCACACGGGTGGTCCGATCGAGACACTTCCCTTCGAAACCATTCAATTGCAAATGCACACCAATTTTTTAGGTCTTGTACAGCTTACCCAGGCCGTCTTGCCTGTCATGCGCAAACAGGGTGGAGGAACTATCGTAAATTTTGGCTCCATAGGCGGCTTGATGGGGTTGCCTTACCAGGGAATCTATTCGGCAGGTAAATTTGCGATCGAAGGTTTCAGCGAAGCCCTCCGAATGGAGGTCAAGGAATTTAAAATCAATGTTGTCGTCATCAATCCAGGTGATTTTTGCACGAATAATTCGGCCAACAGAAGAGGCTTCCTCGCTCCTACCGGGGAAGGTGATCCTTACAAGACTCAGTTCACCAAAACACTTGGGATCATTGAAAATGACGAATCCAAAGGATGGGCACCCCAAATTCTGGCAAAAAAACTGGTCCAAATCGTGGCTTCCAGGAACCCGGCACAGCGCTACATCATTGCTTCACTCGAACAAAAGCTGGCGGTGGTTTTAAAATACATCCTACCGGGAAAGCTCTTCAGCAAGATATTACGCGACCACTACGGCATTAAATAGTCTGGTAAAAGCTATTTCCCCGTCAGGACATCTATACACCTGAAGAACCGCCTTGCATACATGGTGGATCCCAACTCGCTGATGGTAATTCCCTTACGCTGTCCAGAAGCTGAATGAATGAATTTTGACTGAAGTCCATTGGCTTCGCAGATGATCCCAACGTGCCCAATCCGAGCCTTGTTTCTGAAACTATAAAATACAACCACATCACCTTCGCGAAACTCTTCAGGTTTCAGGTCTGTGCCCATTGTTTTAAAATCCCGTGAACTGCGCGGCAGGCTAATCTTAAAATTCTTAAACACATAATTGACGAACCCCGAGCAGTCAAAACCCTTCCTGGGGTTACTACCGGCGGTTCGGTAAGGAGTACCCAGATATTTTTTGGCATAGGAGATCAGTTCAGATCTGTCGACAGATTGAACGATGTTATTTTGCTTGCCTTGTATGGAGTCTTGCACAACATTTTGCGACTGCACGCTGACAGCAAACAACACCAACAGGAAAAACAACCAGGCAAATTTATACATAACAGATCCGTCAATCAGGAAGTCATTCTTTTGAAGCAAGCAGAAAGGACCGACCGACAAACAAAAGTACACATCTGGTGATTAAAAAAGAAAATCATTTTTTCTTGAGCATATGTCCTTATTTATCAATCAATTAATCCTAAATACGATTTATTTTCAACAAGATATTCTAAAAATATTATAAAAAAACAACCGTTTATTTTGAAATAATGGAAACCAAAAGCCACTCAAACAGGTAAACATTCTAAGTTTTTGTCTGTTGTTTGCTCCGATTAACAAATTGATCATGCTTTGTTAATTTTTCATTATTTATCTATTAATTGTGACTTTTTGATTTAATATTTATTATTTTCGTGACTTTATGCGATATAGCAATCAATTATTTCGCAATATTGTCATCCTATACCGAAATCCGAAACATTGCAGGATATGAAAAGAGACTTGAAAGGAATAATGGATTCCTACCAATTGGAAGAGGCTCACTTTGATGAGGTCTTCAGGGAACCTGGAGTACCCAAAGAGCACTACAAGCAGATCGTTGACAAATTTAATCAATTCAGTCTGGCCGACTTTGAGCGAATCAACAACGAAGTAAAGACTGCCTTCTTCAACCAGGGGATTACCTTTGCAGTGTACGCTGAGGACAAGAAACCTGATGAAAGGATCTTCCCGTTCGACCTGTTTCCGAGAATTATTCCCAATTCGGAGTGGATGCAGTTGGAGAAAGGCATCCTCCAGCGAAACAAAGCCATCAATCTGTTTTTGGATGACCTCTACCACAAGAAATTGATTCTGAAGAACAAGGTAGTTCCCGCAGATCTGATCTTCTCTTCTAAAAATTACCTGAAGGAGATGGTCGATTTTACGCCAGCCGGAGGAATTTACACACATATTTCAGGAACTGATTTGATCAAACACACTGATGGACAGTATTATATTCTCGAAGACAATCTGCGATGTCCGTCGGGGGTAAGTTATGTCCTTTCGAACCGTCTGGCCCTGAAGAAATCATTGTTCGATCTCTTCACCAACTTAAAAACCAAAACAATCTACCAATATCCTGAGGAGCTTCTTGAAATATTAAAAACTGTCAAACCACAAAACACCGAGACACCAACCATTGTTGTGGTGACGCCTGGCATGTACAATTCGGCCTATTTCGAACACTCTTTTCTCGCACAAAAGATGGGCATCCCCTTGGTGGAGGGCAGGGATTTGTTTGTGGAGAAAAACTTCGTCTTCATGAAAACCATCCACGGACCGATCAGGGTGGATGTCATCTACAGACGTGTAGATGATGAGTTCATCGATCCGCTTGTCTTTCGGAAAGATTCGATGCTGGGTGTTCCCGGACTGATGAGTGCCTACAGGGCCGGAAACGTGACCCTGGCCAATGCGCCAGGCACCGGTGTTGCCGACGACAAGGCAGTCTATCATTATGTTCCGGATATAATCAAATACTACTTGAACGAAGAGCCAATCCTGAACAATGTCATGACCTACCATTGTGAGAATGAATCTGAATGCAGTTATGTACTTGAAAACATTGACAAACTCGTTGTTAAACCAGTTGATGAATCGGGGGGGTATGGCATCACAATTGGAACGACGCTTACCAAAGACCAGATAGAAGAGGTCAAAGTCAGGATCAAATCGAACCCAAGGAAATACATTGCCCAGCCTATCATGAGCCTTTCTGTTCATGCCACATACATTGAGGATAGTCAGGCATTTGAACCCCGTCACATCGACCTTCGAACCTTCTGTCTGATGGGAAAGGAGTCGGAATACATCCTGAAAGGCGGCCTAACCAGGGTCGCACTGAAAAGAGGAAACCTGGTAGTCAATTCTTCGCAGGGAGGTGGTTCGAAGGATACCTGGGTACTGGATGAATAGAATAAATGATACAAAAAATGAGACTATGTTATCACGAGTAGCAAACAACTTGTATTGGATGGGGCGGTACATCGAAAGAGCCGATCATTTGGCCAGGTACAGCAAAGAAATCTATTTTTCATCCCTGGATGCCCCCATACTAAAGACTTACGACCGAAATTTCGTCCTGGAATCGATGCTTTACATGGCCGGTATCTTTGACATGCAGGAGGTCTCCGAAAAAGAGGTGCTTTTTAAGATTGGACTGGATACCCAGAATTCCAATTCGATCATCAGCAACATCACCTTTGCAAGGGAAAACGCACGGGGTGCCCGAAACGCTATCTCAACAGATCTTTGGGAAGCAATCAACAAATATTACCATCTGGTGACCAGTTATCCCGAGGAGACCTATTTGACAACAGGATTTTACGACTTTACACAAATCATTCTGGATCAAACATCCATCATCAACAGCAAAGTATTTGGAACATTGATGCACGATGGTGAATGGGCCATCATTCTCATCGGCGTATACATTGAAAGGGTGATCCAGATCATCCGGATCATCAATTCCAAACTGCACGACATCTACAAAATAGAGCAAGCCGGACATCCTGTTACTGAAATGAGTTTCGAATGGACCACCATGCTTCGCTGTGTGGAAGCATTCGACATGAACAGAAAATTCTACAAGAACATTCCCGATAGGGAACAGGTTTTGGCATTTCTAATGCTCAATCCTCACTGTCCCAGGTCTATTGCCTATTCTTTAAACGGGATAAGGCGCTACGAAGAGAAGATAAGCAGAAACGAGAACAAAGATGCAAACGCCATTGGCTTTAAAATTGGAAAATTATATGAACAATACCGTTACCTTTCATTTAACGAATTTAAAGATGATATTTACGGCCTGTTAAACAATACCCAGGATAAAGTCATCGAGATTGGTGCAGAACTGGAGAAAAAATACCTGTCTTTCTAATGGAAGAGTTTTATTTGGAATACCTGATTGAGAACAGATATGATACGCCTGTCAGGAAAGCAAACTTCCAGCTGCTTGTTCTTCCAGATGCCAATGATCACCAAAAAGTACTCGATTTGAAGTATTTTTGCTCTGAAAATCAAGAGATACACAGTTCAAAAAATATTTTCGGATTCGAAACCATCCACTATTACATTGGTAAACCATTTACTGAATTTTGGTTTAAAGTGACAGCCAGGATACAGAAAGAGAGAATAAATCCGTTTTTTGTCAGTTCCCTTTCACCGGAGAATGAATTTTATTTAATTCATTCTATTGATTTTCAAATTGATAACAACCTATTCCTCTCCGCCACTCCTCTTACAAAACTGCCCGTCGCTGCAATAAAATTTTTTCCCGAGTATGGTGATAAGATCCAGCTCTTTGATTATTTGGTCAAATTAAACACCTTTGTCTTTCGTCTCCTGGCCTATTCACCCGAGAGTACAGATATCAATACGCTTATCGAAGATATTTTGCAATTTAGAAGAGGAGTTTGTCAGGATTTTGCACACCTGTTTATCTCGGTATGCCGTCAAAACCATATACCAGCCAGGTATGTAAGTGGCTATCTGGATCAGGGAGAGAAATTTACAGGTTCGAGTCAGCTTCATGCATGGGTTGAAGTATTGGTGCCGGAAATGGGTTGGATTGGGTTTGATTCAACAAACAACCTACTTGCCGACCATCATTACATCAAAATCGCTCATGGTACAGATTACCGTGATTGCAGTCCGATCATCGGCGTACTCGAATCTTCAGGCAGGCAGGAAAGTATTCATTCAGTAACAGTAACCAATCAATAATTATGACATTTTGTGTCGCTATCAAAAGCAAAACCGGCGTCGTTGCCTTGTCAGATACCCGCATCAGCAGTGGATTGGGTGTCTCCACTTCGAAGAAGATTCAAACTTTCCAGGATGGTTCCAACTCATTTTTCATCATGTCTTCGGGTTTGCGTTCCATCCGCGACAAGGTGATTCACCTGTTTGAAGATGACTTACCCAACCAGAAGCCGGATAAACTTTATAAAGTAGCCAATCTGGTTGGGAAGGCTGTTAAACAGGTGCGCACCGAAGATCTTGAACCTTTGCTGCAGAGCAAATTCTTTTTTGATGCGCATTTCATTATCGGCGGTCAATGTTCCAAAGACAGCAGGTCTTCTATTTTTCTGATCTTCCCCGAAGGCAACTGGGTAGAGGCTTCCAACGAATCACCTTACACCGTTATCGGCAATACGGGATTCGGAAAATCTATACTGCGAAGGCTGTTGCACGAGGAGATCACCTTCGATCTGGCCATAAAAGTTGCCTTTCTTTCGTTCGATGCCACTTTTAAGAATGCCAGTGATGTTGATTTCCCAATTGACTTTGCATTGTACAAAAACGGCACTTTCGAGATTCAGGAATTGCGAAAAACCGAGAATGAATTAAAAGAGACTGCCGTCCAATGGAACAAGATGTTGGTAGATGCTGCGAATGATCTGCCAGAATTTTTGCACTTTGAAGACTGATTATTAGCTCAATTTATGCTTTCTTAAGTCGAAAGTGTGTGGATACTCAGGATCCGGTTCGATAAATTTCGGCGCAAGGACTACTCTCTCATTTTCTTCCAATTCCTTTTCAAGAATATACCGCCTGATCTCTTTGCTGACTTCTTCCTTGGGAGTGTAAATTCCCTGGGTATGGTTCTCTTTGTAAAAACGTGAAACGCGCCTGCCTTCTGCCTCGAAACTATTGACAGGAAAGGTATCGTAAGCCCTGCCACCGGGATGATAAACATGGTAAGTGCAACCTGCTACAGATTTTCCAGTCCAAAGATCGAAAATATCAAAAACCAGGGGAGTATCGATACCAAGGTTTGGATGCAACGCAGAGGGTGGCTGCCAGGCACGGTATCTCACCGAGGCCACCAGTTCGCCTTTGGTACCTGTGCTGATCATCGGAATTCTCATCCCGTTGCACAATACGGCATACCGTTCTGCCGTAAGCCCAACAGCTTTTACCTCGATCCTTTCGACAGAGGAATCCACGAAACGGGCAGTTCCTGAACTAGACATCTCTTCGCCCAAAACATTCCATGGCTCGATGGCGGTCCGCAAAGAAAGCTCTATATCCTTGTATTTCACCCTGCCAATGTGCGGAAACCTAAATTCAAAGAAGGGCTCCAGCCATTGAACATCAAAATTATAACCAGCATCATTCAACTGACCGACCACATCCTTAAGGTCGTCCCTAACAAAATGATGGGTCATGAACTTGTCATGCAGTTCAGTTCCCCAGCGAACCAGTTTCCCTTTGTAGGGCTTTTCCCAGAACCAGGAAACCAGCGTCCTGATCAACAACAACTGTACCATACACATCTGTTTGTTTGGAGGCATGTCAAAGCCCCGCAACTCCAGAATACCCAACCTTCCAGTAGAAGAATCGGGAGAGTAAAGCTTATCAATGCAAAACTCAGCCCTGTGGGTGTTGCCGGTCAGGTCAATAAGCAGGTTCCTGAATAGCCGATCCACCAGCCAAAAAGGAACTTCGCCCTCCGAAGGATCAGGTATTTGTGCAAAAGCAATCTCCAGTTCGTACAGCATCTCCTGGCGTCCTTCATCCACCCTGGGTGCCTGGCTCGTTGGCCCAACGAACGCAGTTGAAAAAAGGTAGGATAATCCGGGATGATGCTGCCAAAATGCCAGCATGCTTCGAAGCAAATCGGGTCGTCTCAGCAATGGCGAATCGGCAGGAGTTACACCCCCTAACGTGATATGATTTCCACCTCCGGTACCGGTATGCTTGCCATCCAGCATGAATTTCTCGGAGCCAAGTCGGCTCAGCAAAGCCGATTCAAAAAGGATATCGTAGTTGTAAACCACCTCTTTCCACGACTTGGCAGGATGAATGTTCACTTCAATGACGCCAGGATCTGGGGTTACCATCAGCTTTTCTATCCGCTTGTCTTTGGGAGGTGCATATCCTTCGATGGTTACCGGAAACTGTAACTCCGAAGCTGTCAATTCAATAGCAGCCAGGAGATCCAGGTAATGTTCCAACATTTCACAGGGGGGGAGAAAAAGATGGATCTTGCCCTCCCTAATTTCGGCAACCAATGCAGTTTTGATCGTAAACAGGTCGTAAAGCGGTTTGAATTCGAGCTTTTTCACCTTTTCATCCTGAAAAGGAAGATGTTTCCCTTTGCTTCTTTTTACCTCTTCTGGTTCCTGATGATGGTATTCTTTTGGGAAAAGCATCTCTTCCGGGATCGAGTAATCCGGAACAGTATTGCATCTATCCACGACAGTCTGGTGAAAATCTCCCAAGGGCACCGTATCCTCAAATGAACTTCGTTCTGACGGTTTTGGCCGCTTCGATTCCGGAATATGCGGAAGCGAATCGAGTGGCAACCGATAGCCCATTTGTGAATTTCCAGGTATGAGCATCATCTTGCCGCCTCTAAATTTCCATGGGCAACTGATCCAACTGTTTTTTTGGTAAGCCCATTGAAGCGGAAGCACAAATCCCGCCGGATTGTCCAAACCTCTGTCCAGCAGTTGCATCAGGGTTTTACGTTCCAGTGAATCTTTTAAATCTACCTGATGAGGATCGATGTTTACAGGAAGCTTGCGTTCGGTCCAGAGGTAATAAAAAGCATCTTCGTATCCTGGGATGACGTTGGTTTCAGCAATCCCGAGTTTCCTTGAAAGTAGCTTTAGGAAAATTTCTGCATCCTGGTAAGTATTTCCATTTGTCATGCTGAAATCGGCGAGCCACTTCTTTTCTTTCCAAACTGGCTCTCCGTCTTTTCGCCAATAAAGCGCCATTTGCCATCGGGGTGTAGGTTCGCCCGGATACCATTTGCCTTGTCCGTAATGAAAGAGTCCACCTTTTCCAAAACTTTGACTCAAAGTATGAATCAAGGTATTGGCTAATTTTTGCTTGTCAACACCATCTGCAGCAGTATTCCATTGGTCCGATTCCATGTCGTCGACAGAGACGAAGGTGGGTTCCCCTCCCATCGTGAGCCGCACATCGCCTGAGGCTAATTTTTGATCCACCTGATCACCAAGAGCCATAATTTCTGCCCATTGCTGGTCGCTGTAGGGTTTCGTTACCCTCGGATCCTCATGGATTCGGAAGACCTCATTGGAGTGAAAAAACTCCACCTTACAAGGATCCAGTGCACCCGAAATTGGGGCAGCACTGGAAGGCGCCGGCGTACAGCACAAAGGGATATGCCCCTCGCCGGCCAGCAATCCGGAGGTCGGATCAAGGCCAATCCAACCGGCACCCGGGATGTACACTTCACACCAGGCGTGCAAATCGGTAAAATCATTCTTGGCTCCTGAGGGACCATCCAGGGACTTTTGGTCGGCTTTTAACTGCACCAGATAGCCCGAAACGAAACGGGAAGCCAATCCCAGATGCCGCATGGTTTGAACCAGCAACCAGGCCGAGTCCCGGCAAGATCCCAGCTTCTTTTGCAACGATTCTTCGCAGGTAAAGACACCGGGCTCCAACCGTACAGTGTAACTGATCTCCTTGTTTAGCTCCTGGTTAACCGACACCAGAAAATCAACAATATTCTGGCCCTTGAACCTACCCACTTTCTCAATCCACTCCATCAGCAACTGGCCACTCTCCACAACTTCAAAATAAGGGGCTAACTCTTTGCTGTCCTGAACTTCATACTGAAAAGGAAATTTTTCTGCATATTCCTCAACGAAGAAATCGAAGGGGTTGATCACTGTCATCTCAGCCACCACTTCAACATCAACAGTAAATTTTTTAACCTTTTCATGCATCACCACGCGCGCCAGATAATTTCCGAAGGGATCCTGCTGCCAGTTGATAAAGTGCTCTTTGGGCTCAATATTCAACGAATAGGAATGAATTTTAGTTCTGCTGTGGGGGGCAGGTTTTAACCTGATTACATGTGGACCCATGTTGATCGGGTGATCATAATGGTAGGAGGTATGGTGTCTGATTGCTACGATGATTGCCATAGGATGAATGATCGAATTATTTTCTTATGCCGATTAGAACAGGAAATGCTTTGGCTATATTAACGATAATTGTCAGAATAGGTTCAGAATGAGAAAAGAATAGTCTCCAACCTGCAAAAAAATAACTTACAATTAATATTTTTCACAGCAGATCGTAGGTTGCTCTTTCAATCGAATGATTTCAGCCCTCAGAACACGTCACAAAAGAGAAATTCATTACTTTTAAAAGCTATTTACCGACTGGTGGTTTTGAATCAACTACAGTCCATTCATTCAGGCACTATCCCAACTATTGACTCCTTAACTAACTACTTTACATGGAAACCAACAAATCAAAAGCATCCCTCTCCCGCAGAAGCTTCCTCAGACATGCAACATCCGGTTCACTATTCCTTGCATTAGCTCCAGCCACCCAACTTTTTGCCAGCAGTTTTCCAAGCGGTTTTGTCTGGTCGGCCGAAGCCGCCAAATTCAAGATTCACATGGTTGGACAAGCACACATCGATCCGGTCTGGTTGTGGAACTGGTCGGAAGGCATCTCAGTGGTCCACAGCACTTTTCAATCTGCGCTCGACCGCATGAAGGAGACCCCCGACTTCAAATTTACGGCTAGCTCAGCCCAATTCTACCAATGGGTTGCCGAGAATGATCCTGCCATGCTCAAAGAAATCCGAAAACGCGTTGAAGAGGGCCGTTGGTGTTCGGTAGGTGGTTGGTGGGTCGAACCAGATATGAACATTCCATCCGGCGAAGCCATGGTCAGACAGGGACTGTATGGTCAGCTTACGCTTCAGCGCCTGCTTGGTCGTCGTTCGACAGTAGCCTACAATCCTGATTCATTTGGACATACAGGCAATTTGCCACAGATCATCAAGTCACAGGGGATGGAAAATTACATCTTCATGCGACCGGGCATCCGTGAAAAGACGATTCCTTCTGATCTTTTTTGGTGGGAAGGTACCGATGGCACCAAGGTACTTACCTATCGGATCCAGTTTGGATACAACGACAGCGGTTCCGTCCACACGCGGGTAGAGAATTTGGTTGCCCAATATGCCAACCAACCGATGAAGAGTTTTATGGCCTATTACGGAGCGGGCGACCACGGTGGTGGTGCAACCAAAGTCAACATCAGCTCCATCAATGAACTTCGAACGGAACAAGGCGCTCCGAAAGTTGCCTACAGTTCACCGGAGGCCTATTTCAAAGAGGTACGTGAAGATAGTACCCTACAACTTCCGGTAGTTAAAGACGACCTCCAACATCACGCAGTAGGTTGTTATACAGCGGAATCGGAGATCAAAAAAGGAAACCGCCAGTCTGAATCGGCACTTGTAACAGCCGAAAAAATTGCCGCCATAGGTTCAATAGCATGGGGTTCCCATTATCCAAAGCAGCAGTTTACAACGGCCTGGCACAAGGTACTCTTCCTTCAGTTTCACGATAGTTTGGCAGGCTCTTCGCTCTTCGACCATTCGCAAGCCGCTCGCGAAGGGTATGGCCATGCACAGGACGTGGCGCATGAGGCAACTTTCCTTGCCGTACAGAAACTGGAATGGCAGGTCGCGACAGAGGATCCGGATTCACAATATCTGTTGGTCTTCAATCCGCATGCCTGGGAGGTGACTGGCAATGTGGAATATGATTTTAATTGGGGGACCATGCACAAATCCTCGAGGGTGGATGATGAAAAGGGGAACGCCCTTCCACACCAATGGGCACCGGGCTCTTCTGAGGCGGGAAGCAGAAAAAAACTGGTGGTAAGCATGAAGGTACCTCCAATGGGATACCGGCAGATTCGACTGTGGGATGGTGAAAATCCAGCACCAACAAACACAGTGAAAGTCACTGAAAATGGTCTCGAGAATGACTTCCTCAAACTTCGTCTATCTTACAACGGTACAATCGGTCTATTCGACAAAGTAACCGGGAAAGAGTTGTTTACAGGTGATGATAACGGATGCAAAGCTGTCATCATCGACGATCCAAGCGATACATGGAGCCACGACATCAAGACTTTTAACAAGGAGATCGGGGCTTTTGGCAATGCCACCATCAAAGTTCTTGAGGAAGGACCCTTGCGCGGAAAAATCCGGTCCATTGCCACTTACGGCAATTCCACGCTTACGATCGATTGGACACTTTATGCAGGATCAAGATATCCGGAAGCGGCAGTCACGCTCGACTGGCATGAACACCTTAAGATGGTCAAATTTTCCTTCCCGGTAGCCGTAGAATCGCCTGTTGCAACTTATGAAACCTCCTATGGAACGATCGTTCGTGCCACCAACGGAGATGAGGAACCAGGTCAGCGCTGGATTGATTTGACAGGCAGGCGCGAAAACGGTAACTATGGATTGGCAGTTTTCAATGATGCCAAATATGGTTACAACGTTGCCGGAAATGACATGCGCATCTCTGTTGCCCGCTCGGCTGTCTATGCCCACCACAATCCAAAGGTTCTTGACATGAAAGCAGAACATTTGTGGCAGGATCAGGGAATCCAGACCTTCCGTTTGTTGTTGGTGCCTCATGCAGGCAATTGGCAGCACAGCAACCTGGTACGAATGGCTGAGGAATTTATGGCACCATCTGTTCCTATGTACCAGGGAATCCACAGGGGAACAATGCCGAAAGTTGGTTCCTTTCTGGCCGTAGATGCGCAAAATATCATCGTTTCGGCAGTAAAGCAGTCGGAAGTTGGTGAGGATCTCATCCTTCGCTGCGTGGAGACCAGTGGAATGGCGGTTACAGCCAACCTTGATCTGGGTTTCATCAAAAAAAGATGGAGTGGCAACTTCGGGCCTTACGAAATAAAGACCCTTCGTATAAATGCTAAATCTGGCAGTGTCAAAGAGGTGAATTTATTGGAAGAATAGGTTCTAATGAATATTTAAAAAACTGACAATAATTGACACACACAAAACTTCATCAAAACGAGGAAATGTATGAAAAGGTATTTTAGTATAACGCTAAATAATTTCGTTGATTTTCTTAAAAACCCAAAGGAGGAAAGTAATTTTAATGCACCACCAAACAGTAAAATAAAATCGCTGTTAATCCTGTTCTCCCTTGAGATTGTTGTTTTGTCTATTTTTTCAGGATTGTTGAAGCTTTTTGAATCATTGAATCTGATTGATATCGGATCAAATAAAATATCTGATTTACTATTCAATCTTCCTCCCACTCAACTATTTTTAGTCGTAGTAATTGTTGCTCCTGTCATTGAAGAGCTGATTTTCAGGTTACCATTGAGATTTAAGCACAACTACCTGTTTAAATTGGTTCTTTGGATAATTTCGCTGACGAGAATAGTATCCAAAGAACGTCTTGATGAGCTTATACAGCTTTTCCGTCCGGCCGCATTCCGGTACTTCTTTTATTTAATGACCATCTCATTTGGTCTTATCCACATTACCAATTTTGAAGGGTACAAAAATCTTTTGGTTTGGATGCCATTTTTGACCAT
>CAZGSQ010000031.1:0-34904 GCA_964528535.1 uncultured Tangfeifania sp.
CCTCTGAATTTCGAAGCTCAGGAGGCATTGACAACAATTTGAATTATTAATACAAATCGAAACAAACTTATGAAAAAAAAACGTTTTAGTTTGACTTCTGGTATTTATGTATGCTGGAAGTCTAAAATTTTTAAGAAGATGAGAATAACCTTAATTTTATTGTTGATGGGTTTAAGTCAAGTATTTGCTACGGGTACTTATTCTCAATCGGATATTACCAACAAAATTGATAATCGGCAAATTGCTTTATCGACCGTAACTGCTGTGTTTCAAAGTCAGCAACAAAAATCCTTATCCGGGAAAGTTGCCGACAATACCGGTGCGGGTTTACCTGGCGTTTCGGTGGTAATTAAGGGAACAACAACGGGTGTAATTACTGATGTGGATGGGAATTACACACTTCAGAAAGTCCCTGATAATGCCATTTTGCAATTTTCATTTGTAGGAATGAAATTGCAGGAAGTAAAAGTCGGCGCACAAAATACTATTAATGTTGTATTATCCGAAGAATCGATTGGTATTGATGAAGTTGTAGCTGTCGGTTATGGAACGCAGAAACGTGTAAATGTCATCGGTTCTGTATCACAAATAACAGCTAAAGCGATGGAGAACCGACCGGTCAACAGCTTATCTAATGTCTTAACCGGTCAAATGTCAGGAGTAACGGTTACTCAAAGTTCGGGAAAACCTGGTGCCGATAATGGTACGATCCGTGTACGTGGCGTTGGTTCGTTTGGTGCGACCCCAGATGCACTGATTCTTGTTGATGGAATACCTGGATCGATGAATGAAATTAATATTGATGACATCGAATCGGTTTCTGTTTTAAAAGATGCTTCTTCGGCCGCTATCTATGGTGCCCGTGCGGCAAATGGTGTAGTTCTTATAAAAACAAAAGGAGCTAAGGAAGGCAAAATTAATGTAACATATAATGGTCACTATGGTATCTCTACTCCCACAGCTTTGCCCGAGCTGGCAAGTTCCTGGGATTATGCAAAAATGTTTAATATTGCCAATGGGACTGAAAGTTTTTCTGCATCAACTATTGCAAAATATCAAGCTCAGGATGATCCTGACAACTATCCGAACACCAATTTTCTAAAAAAGACTTTTTCCAGAAATGGAGTTCAGACGGGACATGATATTTCCATAACCGGGGGAAAGGAATCGAACAAATATTTTCTTTCGTTGGGTTATTTGAACACAACCGGTTTGGTCCTTCGCAACGATTATACCCGTTATAATTTCAGGCTCAATCTTACAACTGAACTGAATAAAAAACTCACCCTTACTACTCGATTGTCGGGGTCTGTTGTTAATCAAAATGAACCAACCACCACAGCCAACAAAAACACATCAGGAGTCGAAAACATAGTTCAAACAGCTATACGTTATCCTGCAATATATTTAGGACAAGCATCTAATGGCGATTTTGGGATCGGCCCTGAAAGCGGCGGAACTCCCGTTTCATGGGTAGCATCAAAAAGTTATTTAAAGCGACCGAATACGAATGCCAGCGTAAATTCACAGCTTGATTGGAAGCCAGTTAAAGATCTGACTGTTTCAGCCATCGGCGGATATACTATTGCACTGAGTGATACCATCGACTATAGGGCATCTCAGGTACTCAATTCAGTCGTAACTTTACCTTTAGCAGCATTGCATCAGGTTAATACCAAAGGAACATATAAAACCATGCAGTTTTTGGCTGAATACACAAAAGAGTTTAAAGGTCATTATGTAAAAGTGCTTGGCGGATATTCTTTTGAAGATCAGGTGAATAATTTTCTTGAAGGCGACCGTCAAAATTTTCCTAGTAATGATTATACATTCATGAGCATGGGTGGAGTTGATAATCAGTTAACCTACGGAAACGAAAAAGAATGGGCCATCCAATCACTTTTTGGCCGCTTGCAATATAATTACAATGGTAAATATTTATTTGAAACCACTGTCCGTCATGACGGTTCGTCAAGGTTTCCACCCAATCAGAAATATGCTAATTTCCCTTCATTGGCTCTAGGTTGGCGGTTGACAGAAGAAGATTTCTTCAAAAAGGCGGTTCCATGGGTTTCAAATCTGAAACTAAAAGCATCATGGGGAAAATTGGGTAATCAAAACATCGGGAATTATCCATACCAGTCAACACTTACGGTTGGGCAAAATTATCCTATTGGAAGCGGCATGTCTAATGGTGCTGCATACACAACTTATAGAGATCCAAAAATACATTGGGAAACAACAGAGACAGAGGATGTTGGTATTGAAAGCGCATTTTTTAAAGGAAAACTTTCCTTCAATGCTAGCTATTTCAACCGGTTTACATCCGATATTCTATATAAACCTACATCAAGTGTAAGCTCCGTTCTTGGAGTAGGCATCAGTGAAACAAATAATGGACAAGCCAAAAATGCCGGTTGGGAATTTGAAGTAGGGACCCAAAATTCTATTGGGGACTTTGGCTATCAGATACAGGGGAATTTATCTATAATAAACAATGAAGTGGTTTCTCTGGGTTTAGGTGATGTAAAACAACCTAATGGTATGGTTGGCAATGGAATAGATCTGTTTCTTGGATATCCCATGCAAATGTTCTATGGATATCAGTCAGATGGCGTATTTATTTCTACCGAAGATATTGCAACTTCGGCAAATCAGACGAAGGTAACTCCCAAGCCTGTCCCTGGAGATATTCGTTATAAGGATATCAGTGGTCCAAACGGTGTACCCGACGGAGTTGTTGATCCAACCTATGACCGAACTTACATTGGATCTCAGATACCTAAATATACATATTCACTCAACCTTACAGGAAAATACAAGCGATTTGACTTTACTGCTTTTTTTCAGGGAGTTGCCGAAGTCAAGGGCCTTTTAACAGGACAAGCTGGGTATGCATTTTTTAATTTGGGTACAATTCAACAATGGCAGATCGATGGCAGATTTAATGCTGACCAACCGGTTCGTTATCCTCAATATCCTAGATTAGAAGTTATCTCCAACAGTGGAACGCCAAATACAGTTCTTTCTGATTTTTGGGTAATTAACGCTTCATACCTTCGTATTAAAAATCTGCAAGTGGGCTATACCTTACCTAAATCTTTATTGAATGCAGCAAAAATTGAAAATTTGCGTGTTTATTTCAGTGCTGAAAATCTTTTCACATTTAGCAATTACAGGAAAGGTTGGGATCCCGAAATCAGTGGCGCGGGTATTTATTATCCTATTCTGGCAACATTTACTATGGGTGTAAACATCAAGTTCTGATTTGAATAAAAATTAAACAAATTTAAAAATGAAGACATATAAAAGAATTCGAAACATACTTCTGATCTTATTCACGGTTATCATGCTATTCGGAATAAGTTCATGTAGTGATAAACTCAATCTATACCCTAATGACCAATTCGCTACGGAAACTTTCTGGACGAATGAGACCAACGCCAAGATTGCATTAACTGGAGTTTACACTGGCAATATCAAATACGCTTCGCAAGTTGATCCAACTGATTGGTGGACGTATGCCGGACTTGTGTTTTTTGATCAAGCAACCGATAATGCATTTGACCGAAGGGGTGTAAATGCAAACCAAAATCGCATTACCAATGGGACTTTATTGGCTAATAATGGCGTAATTATGTCTTATTGGCAAGGATCTTATGTGAGGATTGCCATTTGTAATAATTTTCTAGAAAATATTGTAAATGTTAAAATGGATGTAACCAAATTAAAAAGGATGAATGCTGAAACAAGGTTTATTCGTGCATGCCAGTATTTCTATTTGTCACAGTTTTGGGGGTCAGTTCCTTTGGTTAAAAATACCTTGTCACCACAGGATGCAAACACAGTAAAAAAAGCTCCAAAATCAGAAATTATAAATTATATAATTACAGAATTTACAGAAGCGGCAACTGACCTTCCCAGGTATAAAGATATACCGGCATCCGAATTTGGACGCGCATCAAAGCAGGCAGCCCTTTCATTTCTGGGAAGGGTTTATCTGGCAGAGAAACGTTATTCGGAAGCCTCAGTAATTTATAAGCAAATTATAGATTTGGGCGATAATAATATTGATCCAGATTACGGTAGTATTTTTTCATCAGTAAATGAGACCAGTACTGAAAATATTTTCAGCGTTCAATATTATCCTACCCTTGCCGGTAATTTTCTTCCTCAGCATGCCTATCCTGCCGTTAAAAGTGGATGGCACATTGTTAACCCATTGGAAAGTCTAGCCATTCAATATGATTTTAACGACGGGACACCATTCTCTTATTCAGACAAACGTTTTAATTCACATAACATGGCGGCTAACCGTGACCCTCGTTTTGCTGCAACTTTTTTATGGGATGGTTGTACTTTTGGGGGTAAAATCTACGATTGTTTCCCTGACAATAGCTCGTCCCTTGATCAATTAACGTATTCAAAACAGGCTACAAGAACAGGTTACGGTCTTCGCAAGTTTTTTGACGAGAACTTTTCAGGCGACTTGAAAATTGGTTATGGTGGTAATCTACCAATTATAAGGTATGCAGAGGTTCTTCTGAGTTACCTCGAATCTGAGCTTGAAGGGGGAAAACCAATTACACAGGCATTACTTGACATGACAATTAATAAAACCAGAGGCAGGCAATCGGTAAAAATGCCTCCGATAACAATCACTGATCCTACTCAGCTTCGGCCCATTTTGAGAAAGGAACGTCGAATTGAAATGGCTTTAGAGGGTGTTCGTTACTGGGATCTTCTGCGCTGGGGAATTTTGGGAGATGTTATGCAAGGTGATTTTTGGGGAGCATCATTCCCTGATGCAAAATATACTGGAAAAAAGGCCGATCCAACTGGCAATAAAAGATGGTGGGTAGATAACAAAGCTTTTGTGAAAGGTAAGGATGAAGTTTGGCCTATACCTCAATCAGAACAGGATATTAATCCAAATTTGAGGTAATAATTAGAATAGAAACGGGCATCTTTCCTATCTGATGGATGCCCGTTTTTCATTTTGCTTTAGTATTAAAATACACTTTTTACTTGGAAAAGGAATTAATAGTATAATATATGACAATCGAACAGCTGAATGCAAAGTTTATTGAGAAGTATGGAGAAGGAGAAATCAGCGGATATTTCTCTCCAGGAAGAGTTAACCTTATTGGTGAACATACCGATTACAACGGTGGATTCGTTTTCCCTTGTGCCCTTAGTTTTGGAATCTATTGCCTGATTCGTAAAACAAAACGAATGAGCGTAAGATTTGCTTCAATGGATATGCCATTTGAAGCAGAGGTTAAAGTTGAAGATTTGAACAAGGCAATTGGAAAAGAATGGGTGAATTATCCCATCGGTGTTTTCGCTCAGTTTATGAAGAAAGGCCTTACTTTTGATTCAGGTGCCGACCTGCTTTTCTACGGTGATGTTCCAACAGGAGCCAGTCTCTCCTCCTCTGCAGCACTGGAAGTTTGTACAGCCGTTGTTATTAACGATCAGTTTGGCTTCGGGATAGACAAGGTCGAACTTGCCTTGATGGGCCAAAAAGCGGAGCATGAATTTGCCCTCGTTAATTGCGGCATCATGGATCAGTTTGTTTCCGCTATGGGGAAAAAGGATTTTGCTGTCTTCCTAAATTGTGATACCCTATCGTATGAACTAGTTCCAGTCGTTCTGAAAGGCGTGAAGATTGTTATCAGCAATACCAACAGCCCGCACAAACTTGACTCAGGGAAGTACAATGAACGCGTTGCTGAATGTCAGGCCGCAGTTAAGGCTATTCAACCCTATAAAAATATCAAAGCTCTGGGAGAACTTTCCTGGGAAGAATTCCTAACGGTGGAAGATAAAATTGAGAATGTTACCGTTCGAAACAGGGCACGGCATGTTGTGAGCGAAATTAAACGAACCGAAGATGCTGTCAAGGAGTTGAAAGCGGGAAACCTGGTTAGGTTTGGCAAACTGATGAATGGTTCACACGATTCACTGCGCGATGATTATGAAGTAACCGGTTTTCAACTGGATACAATGGTCGAGGAAGGTCGTAAAATCCCAGGCGTAATTGGCACAAGAATGACCGGTGGCGGTTTCGGCGGATGCACAGTGAGCTTGGTAAAAGACGAAGCCGTGGAAAACTTCATTGCTCAGGTTGGCAAAAACTATGAGGCAAAAACGGGACTAAAACCTGTATTTTATGTGGCCGAAATTGGTGATGGAGGCAAGAAACTTTTTTAACTCAAACGATAAATTAAACTTTAAAAAATGACTAAAACTGATTCGACCAACAAGTATCTGTTTCCACTGATCGTGATGGCTTCCCTCTTTTTCCTCTTTGGGTTCATCACGACCATGAACAATTCGACCATCGATTTTTTGAAGAATGCATTTGGATTGAATGACGTTCAAAAGCAACTTCCCAATACATTTTTCTATGGTGCTTACATCCTTTCAATTCCAGTTGGATTGATGCTGATGCGGATAGGATATAAGAATGGTGTACTAATGGGTCTTGCCCTGATCGCACTGGGATTTTTTCTATGTATCCCCGGAGTTGGAATGGGCTATTACGGATTTTTGAGCGCAGTCTCCGTTTTCGCAATCGGTGTTGTTATCCTGCAAGTTGTAGCTGGTCCTTATGTAAATGCAATGGGAAGTCCCGAAACTGCTGCTAGTCGTCTGACCCTGACAAATGCACTTAATTCAGTTGCAACCGTAATTGCCCCGATTTTTGTATCTCTGTTACTGGTTACCCCAAAAATTGAAGCTGGTTCAAAAATGGCAATTTCGGATATTTTAAGTATTGTCAAAGGGCCATTTTTGATGATCGGAGTAGTGACCTTGGTAATTCTTGCCATTATGTTCTTTCTTAAACTTCCTGAAATTAAGGAAGATGAAGGAAGTGCAACAACCGAAGTCAAGAAATATAAATCAAGTGCCTTTAAGTACACACATGTTTGGCTGGGTTCGTTGGGCATCTTCTTTTACATGGGAATTGAGATCGGTATCTCCAGCTTTTTCCCTGACTATGCTGCACATCTCCAACTGAAAGATATTTCGGCCATAGATATGTTAAAATACTATTGGGGTGGACTGATGGTTGGCCGTATCCTGGGAATCTTCATTCTTCAGAAGTACAAAGCTCGCCAGATATTGACCATTTGTGCTTTTGGCGGAGCCGTTCTTCTTGCTGCCTCTCTTGCCCTGGGAGCATCGGCCCCTGTAGTTGCCATGTGGCTCTTCCTTGGCACCGGATTGTTCCACTCCATCATGTGGCCTGTGATTTACAACCTTGCCCTCGAAGATTTGGGTCCACTCGCCAAGGTAGCTTCAGGCGTTATTGCAACCTCTGTCATCGGTGCTGCTATCCTGACACCCATGATGGGTGCGATCAAGTCGGCAACTGGATCCGTGGTGATTGCAGTTAGCACTATGTTTATCTACTATTCTTATCTTGTATTTTTTGCACAAAAAGGTTCAAAAATCAGGTAGTCTGTTTATTTATATTTGATATATTCTTATGAAAACTTTACTCCTTTTTATACTATTGGCACTTTCTGTCAATGGTTTTTCACAAAACAAAAAGTCGCTGGCACTAACACCTCCAATGGGCTGGAACAGTTGGAACTGGTTTGGAAAGCCAGAGATAAACGAACAAAATATGCGCGAATGTATCGATGCTATGGTCGATCAGGGATTGCTGGAGGCAGGGTATAAATATTTTGTAATTGATGGCGGATGGCGAGATACCAAGCTTGGACCCAATGGTGAGTTATTGGCACATCCTATAAAGTTCCCTCATGGAATGAAAGCTATGGCTGACTATGCACACTCTAAAGGCTTAAAGTTCGGCTTGCATACAGTTCCCGGAACTCATGATTGTGGCGGCGATCCGGTCGGTGGTTACAATAGGGAAGAAACTCATGTAAAACAATTTGTTGATTGGGGCTTGGACTTTGTAAAAGTAGATTTGTGCAAACAAACCGAGGACCCATGTTCGACCTGCGAAAAAATAAAAAATGGTTGGAGCGAAGAAAATATTAAAAGCACCTATATAAAATGGAGTAAATTGCTAAATAGCTGTGGCAGAGATATTTTATTTAGCATAAGTGCCTATCGCTTTAGGGACTGGTATCCTGAGTATTGTAATATGGCCCGCTCAACTCAAGACATTAAGTCTCGTAAATCTAAAGGCGCAATTTTTAATTCGCCAGCTAGAGAGAACAAAGGTCTTTTGACAGTTATGGCAATTTCTGAATTTAATAATTTGTCGGCAAAAGCTGCTGGTAATGGATTCTGGAACGATCCGGATATGCTGGTTACAGGGGAGCAGGGGTTAACTATTGACGAGCAGAAAACACATTTCGCATTGTGGTGTATTATGTCAGCTCCTCTGTTTCTTGGTAATGATCCCAGGAAGATGACTGGAGAAGAAAAGGAGATAATCATGAATAAAATGGCAATTACCATCAATCAGGATCCAACCGAACAGGGGATAAGGGTAAAAAAGGATAACGATATTGAAGTTTGGGCTAAACAATTGAAGAATGGGAAGAAGTCAATTTTAATACTGAATCTGAATAGTATGGATATTAAAGATTACGAACTCAATATTGCTGAATTGGGGATCAATAAAAAGGGCAAAACCATCACTGATGTTTATTCAGGCGTGATGATTAGTCCTAAGAATGGAGTTATTTCATTAAAAATGAATCCTCATGCCTGTATTTTCATGAAAGTTGAATAAGAAACTAACTTTTTTTACGTGCATTGATAAAAAAAGGGAGTACCAATCTTAAGTAACTATTAATTGGATTATGGACATAATGCAGCGGTATAGCGATATGAATTCAAGGCCAATAGAAGGGAAAAATTTGGCAATAGGACTTTCCGGGCTTGCTGTTTTTGCTTTCGTGACATCTTTCGCACAAGTAAAGGTTGAGACAAAAAGGCCCAATATTTTATTCGCGATTGCCGATGATGCTTCATGGAAGCATTTTGGGGCTTACGGCTGTAAGTGGGTAAAAACGCCTGGATTCGATAAAGTAGCAAGAAAAGGGATTCTGTTCACAAATTCATACACTTGCAATGCCAAGTGTGCCCCATCCCGTGCCAGTATACTCACCGGACGAAACAGTTGGCAACTGGAAGAAGCATGCAATCATTCGCCACACTTTCCGGCCAAGTTTAAAACTTATGCTGAAGCATTGGGAGACAATGGATATTTTGTAGGAAGTGTGGCAAAAGGATTTGCACCCGGAGATCAGGGTGAAATCAATGGGAAATCCCGTGAACTTACTGGCCCAAAATTTGATCAGTTTATAAAAATACCACCAACCAGCGGAATTTCAAATAACGATTATGCCAGGAATTTCGAGGCATTCCTGGAAGCTCGTCCTAAAGACAAACCATTTTGTTTCTGGTTTGGTGGCATGGAACCGCACAGGAGTTATGAGTTTAAATCAGGAATAAATAAAGGGGGCAAGTCAATTTCCGATATTGACGAAGTACCTGCTTTTTGGCCGGATGTGGATTCTGTTAGGATCGACATGCTCGATTATGCTTTTGAAATTGAATATTTTGATAGCCAATTACAAAAAATGTTGCAAAAGCTGGAGGAAACTGGCGAATTGGAAAATACAATTGTTGTTGTCACTGCCGATAATGGTATGCCATTTCCCCGAATAAAAGGTCAGGAATACGAATACTCCAATCATCTACCACTAGCGATTTGCTGGCCGAAAGAAATTAAAAATCCGGGTCGTATTGTTGATGATTTTGTCAGCTTTGTTGACTTTGCCCCTACATTTCTTGAATTAGCAGGTTTGACAGCCGCTCAGGCAAAAATGCAACCTGTAACCGGAAAAAGCCTAAGCGATATTTTTAATTCTGAGAAAAAGGGGAAAGTTAATCCTGAAAGGGATTTTGTGTTAATCGGGCAGGAACGTCATGATGTTGGAAGGCCAAATGACGAAGGCTATCCAATAAGGGGTATAATTCACGACCATTTTCTCTATATAAAAAACTACAAACCTGACCGTTGGCCCATTGGCAATCCTGAAACAGGTTACCTGAATTGTGATGGAAGCCCTACTAAAACCTACATTCTGGATACACGAAGGAAAAAGGGTCAAATGGAATACTGGCAACTCAATTTTGGGAAACGGATTGGGGAAGAATTATATGATATTAGGGAGGATCCGTATTGCCTGATAAATCTGGCAGTTGATTCCAAATATGTTGTTCTTAAAAAGAAGCTTGACACGGAAATGACCCAAAAGCTTGTCGAACAAGCCGATCCCAGAATCCTTGGGAATGGCGATATTTTTGATCATTTTGAGTATTCTGGAAAAGTAAAGAATTATTACAGCCGTTACCTCAAGGGCGAAAAAGTTCAGGCAGACTGGGTAAATGAAAGTGATTATGATTATGACCTTTTAGGCAAATAGTCAGAATTGTTTTATGGCAGAAATTTTAATTAATTGCCTAATTCAATGATTGATCAGTCATTTAAGTTTTGGACTGAGAATGGCAATAAATATTTTTTCTAGAAACAAGTACTTTCAGCTCTAATCACTTGCAAATCAGTTTTTTTTCCTCGTGCGACTTTTTGTAGTTTTTTCTTCAATTCCCTGGATATGGTTGATCAGCTTGCGGTTGGCTAAATCAGCCTTCTCAAAATCTTTGTTAATATAAATGTGAGTTGTCTTGTGATCAGGGGAGGAGTGGGAGAGGCAGAGTGAAATATCATCTACCGAAACTCCGATCTCCCTCATGATGCTACTCATTGAGTGCCGGGTATAATAAGTTGTAATTTTAGCCCCTGGATTGATTTTCAAGGCAGTCTGAATTTTGGCAAGGTTTGGATTGATCATTTTATTGAAGGCGGCCTCATCCTTGTACTGAAATCCGCTCTTGCGGGCATGTTTGCTGCTTTGTACTTCTGTGCGCTCAGGAGCGCTTTGATCTGCAAACCACAAAAGATATTTCTGCCCACGGTACTTGTCAATCAGTGCTTGTGCTTCAGGTTCAATCTTAATATTACAAAATTTGCCCGTTTTTCCACGGTTAAATTGCAACCGATCACGGACCATGCCAGTCGCGGGTATCCAGAAAATATCAAAAGTGTTAATTCCTAGTAGGAAAAACTGCAGCATGAAAAAGTCCCTGGCGATTTCCTGCCGGCGGTCTGGTGCAACGTAGTCACGGATCAACCGAATCTCTTCAGTAGACAGGTTCCGGTTTCGGGTTATTTCGGTGCGGATCTTGAACTTTTTAAAGGGATAGTTTTCGGTAAGGTCATCGGCACTGGCCTGGTTAAGGATGGTGCGGATATTGCGAAGGTACACTGCCACCCCGTTGGTTGACATGGTTTTTTCCGTCTCCTTTTCAATTTTTTTGCCCTTTACTTTCTTTTTGGTTCGCAGGCAGTAGCTTTCAAACTGCTCCAGAAACCTGGTGTTAATTTCAGAAAAGTCGAGCGAAGATATACCACAGAAATCTTTCAACTTTTCTGCGGTACTTTGCAACAATTCTGCACTTTTTTTCCGGCCAAGGTTTTGCTGTTCTGCAATCCTTGTGGTACAATAGTTGAAAAAATCAGTATCTACAACATCACTCTCAGAGAGAAGAAATTTCTTCAAGGACTGAACATCCATCTTATCAACCTGCTCCTGATTATTGATCATTTTTACATCACACCCGTTCTTAATCTGTGTGAGGCGCACATTTTTAGACGAGGCAAGTTTATCTCCAGTTTTTCCACCTAGTACCAACCCATCTTTCTTGATCCAGTTTTCTTTCAAAACGCTCACATCAGTGGGGGTACGAATGCTTTTATTATGTGCAGCTATCTGGAGCATGACAACATATTGGCCATGACGGTTTGGTCGATTTGGGATTATTGCAAGTGATACTTTTGCCATTTTCTGCACATTTTTTACACATGATTTGCATCAAATATAGGCAACATTTAGCAACATTTAGCAACTGGCAGACAAAAGAAAGAGGAACACTTCCGGTTTAAACCTTCTGTATTCCTCTGATATTGTGTGTTTTACTCCTGTGGGAACTGTTGGAATCGAACCAACGACCCTCTGCTTGTAAGGCAGATGCTCTAAACCAACTGAGCTAAGCTCCCTTTGTTGTTGTTTTTTTCTTCAAAAGTGTTGCAAAGATAGATTTTTTTTTGCTTTCTCAAAAAAAAATTACAAGAAAAGGGTGTTTTTTTTCAGTTGAGGTAAATTCCTTCTTATCTGTTGGTATACAAGGGTTTTAGAGACTCCATCGATCCAAGGTATGTTTGGTAGCGCTCCAGCTCGGCCTTTCGCTGCTCCTCACTCATCCTGGCAGGGCCCCAACTGATAAAAGGCGGAAGTACAGTCATCCCTGCAAAATAAAACATGCCGTGGTGGATGGGGAAAAGGATGGTGGAAGGTTCCCCGTTGCTGGTGGGGGTATAGGCTATTTCCGGACCTCCGGTAGTCATGGAAACGAAAGCTGTTTTCTCTTTAAAAATTCCGTTCTCATAGACTCCCCGGCCATCACCGTAAACGAGCCCCATGGCAAAGACCCTGTCTACCCAACCCTTGAGGATGGCAGGCATCCCAAACCACCAAAGTGGAAAATTGAAAATAAGAACATCACACCAAACGAGTTTCTCCATCTCAATTTTTAATTCGTCGGTAAAACCATCAGTTTTACAGCCGTACATCTGCTCTTGCTGGTATTTGAAGAATCCAGGATTGGAAAGTGTTTTGAAATCACGCTGGTCACCCACCGGATCGAATCCCATGGCATAAAGATCACTCTCCCGGACTTGGTCGCCGCTGGCAGCAAAATACGCAAGGGCAGTATTCTTTAGCCCTGAGCAAAAGGATTGTGGCTCTGGATGGGCGTGTACAATCAATATCTTTTTCATACTATAATAATTTGTTTTTTAAAGGTAGTATGGAACTCCATGTTGCCAAAATTATTATCATTCCTGTGGATGTTGTGAAGCAACATGTTCGTTTTATTTTTTGATCGTTGTATTTGTTCCTATTTTTCCTGTGGATTTGTAAAGCCAACCAACCAGTTGATCCCGAACTTGTCGGCAAAGGTTCCAAAATAATCACCCCAGAAGGTATCGGCCATCGGCATGCTCACAACGCCTCCGGCTGAAAGTCCATTGAAGAGTCTGTCGGCTTCTTCCTTGCGGTCGGTTGAAATGGAAATGGAAAAGTTATTGCCTTGTCGAAATGCAGGTCCCCATTCTCCTCCTGTGTCACTGCCAAACAAGGAGGTCTCTTGGCTGATGGGTAAAAAAACATGCATGATTCGCTCCTCCATCTCCTTTGGAAGCGGAGGAGTTCCTTCTTGTGTGGGCATTTCCTTGAATTTTCCCAGATATTTGAATTCTCCTCCAAAAACAGATTTGTAGAAATTGAAGGCCTCTTCACAGTTGCCATCGAAGTTTAGATAAACATTTACAGTTGTCATTGTCTCTGTTTTAATTGGTTTAAAAGTTGCTGTTGTGGATGAATTGGCGACCTTTTTTATACTTATTTTCTGAGATATTGTTTCCAATATTGAATTTGTGTACACTTCACTCCCAATTGAGGTGACTTCCATAAAATAAAATGGGATTCTTTTGGTTGACAGACTACTGTTTGAATCCACCCAGCGATACATTCCAAACCTGAAGGGTATCGCTGCCAAAGGTTTTGCTTATTTTAACAACAAAGAATTCGGCCTTCATCGCAATACCGGGAGTTTGGGTAGTGTTGCCAGAGGTACCTGATCTGAATTGACTTACAAAGGAGAGTTCACCTTTGTAAAGGTGGTCTGAAAGCAGATGCAGGGATTCGGAAACTTCAATCGAATCCAGCCGGAGTGTGGAAGTGCCTGATGGAAGGATCGACCCTTTTGATGCAATGCTTGCAAAAGAGGTTTGGGCCTTGAAGTGGCGTGAGTTGTTGCTTATTTGGGTGGCGTCATTCACAAAAAGTTCCTTCATCATTTGTTTGGTCTGGTTTCTGAAAGAATCGGTCAGCTGACTGTTGGACAATAAATTGTAATAATCTGAATATTCTATTAATTTTTGCTTTGCCTTGGATTCAAAGGCTTTTAGGGATTCTCCCGCTAAATATTCGGAGGTAAACTCGTTTTTGATCGCTGTCTTTTCTGTGTTCAAATTTTCTTCCTTGGTAGCAGTATTCTCCTCCCTTCTATTTGAGCAGGACTTCGAACTCAAAAGGAGGTAACCCAGAATGGCAACAAGTAAATAGAAGTATCTTCTCATTTGACTGTCTCTTTTTGCCTGAAGCGAATGAGTGTTATTTTGTCTTTTTGGTATTTTGTATCCAGGATGACTATGTCCTTCAATCCGGTGGAGGGCAAAGTGAGCTTGTTGATAAATTCAGCCTTGTTGTACAACTCCACACCCACAGTTTTCTTGTCATAAACCTGGTAGATGATGGCATTGTCAGCTATGATCAAATTGAGCTGATCCCTTCTTTTTTGCCAGTCTTTTACATTCATGGACGAAAAATATTGAATCATCAGTGCATAATTGTCGGGATGAAGCTGAACAATTTCGTTCCTGTTGAATTTGTCGAGAAGGCGAAAAATGGTATCGGTTTGATAATATGGTGATTTGACTATGAACCGAACGTTCACTTTGTCGGTATTCAGACTAAAACTTCCATCTTGCCCGCAAAGGTAGCTAACCGGCGATTCCCCTTCCTTTAGGAGACTAACTTCAATAATTGCATTTGTTATCGGTTTTTTGGTGTCAGCATCATAAAAATGAACCCTGTAATCCCTTGAGCTAATTGATTTAAATAGGAAGAAGAGTAAGAGAAGTACCAACAAAACCAGCAGCGGGATGTAAAAAAAGTACCTGTTGGCTTCTTTTGCGGGATTTGGGGTGAATTTTTGCGTGGAATGATTGTACTTAAAATCATCCCAGTTGGCATATCCGGCATATTTACTGAGGAGGTTGAGCATGTCGATGCGCGGTAAAGATTCCTGGGTAGATTTTACGTGGTTGTAGAACCATTTTTCGCTGATGTGCGCATTCACCTTGTGAAGCAATTCTTCCTGAAAATCGATTATTTCCTGTCCTTTCCACTCCGAAATGGATGGATTGACGCCAGGAAACGATTGTTTCATTCGCTCCACAATCTTTTGCTTTAGCAGCTCAAAAGTTTGAATGCCCTGATCTTTCACGATGCAAGCAAATTAAAAAATACTTGAATTGAATTCGGAAGAATCATTTACAACCGTTTTACAAATAATATACAAGCCTCATTCAAAATACAATGCCGGTACAGCTCTAATTTTGACTTCGAAAATACAAATTTAATTTTTGTTCAATTAAAAACTTACGTCAGATGAAAAAGCCCATTCTTTTTATGATCTTATGTTTTTGGATTTTAGCTTCTCAAACCTTCGCTGGATCCATTGCAGACAACAAGGAGGTGATAAAAGCTTACGAGTTGAGGATGACCGGGAAAGTAGACGAGGCAAAATCGTTGCTTGAAGGTGTTTTGAAAAAAGATTCGACAAATGCCATGGCCCATTACGAGATGGCACGCCTGAAACATTATCTCTTTACAGGAGGAGGTGGCATGAAGATCGATGATATTCTTTCGTCTATCAACAAGGCTGTCTCTTATGAGCCACAGAATGTTACGTATGCTTATTACAAGGCGCTGGTCAATTTTCTAAATGCTTTCATGGCCATGCAAACGGGTGGTGGAGAAGTCAAAATGAGATTAGAGGAGACTTGCCGGCAATTTAACAAGGTGCTTGTCATGAAACCGGATTACCATGAAGCCGCTCTTTATCTTGTTGAGATCTACGGCATGTTGCCGAAGGACATGGGTGGCGACAGCTTGAAGGCACTGGCTTGCGCGAATAAGCTCTTGGCCATGGATGGGTATTTTGGCATGAAGGCGAAAGCAGTATTGGCTCCGAAAGGGACCGATATGGTGAAATTCTGGCTTGACAAATCGAATCAGTCGAAGAAGAATGCAGACTTGCTTGTGGAAGTTGGAAAGGCTTACCTGAACAACGACGACCTGGTAAATGCGGAAAAATACTATGAAGAGGCGAACAAATTGGATCCTGCCCAAAATTTTCGTCTGCTTGACCTGGCCAGGTACCACATGATGGTAGTCATGCAGGACAAGAACAAGGCCACGACAGAATTGCCGCTTGCTAAAACATTCCTGGTAAGGTATTTGGATTCAAAACCTGAACCAATTGTTCCCTTGAGAGCATATGCCAAGGGATTGTTGACGCGCGCAGAGATGTTTATGGGAAACAAGGCAGAAGCCGATAAATTGATGGAAGAGGCCAAAGCGCTCGACAAATATTTTTCGAGAGCCATGGGTATTCCTACATTGCTTCTATTTGATTCTCCGGAACGACAAATGCATCATTACTTTTCATTTTTTAGTCCGTTCTGATTCACAAGAATTTTTTTTTAAATAGCACACTAAAAAATTACTACAATGAAAAAATCAACACCTGTCAGTATTTTACGCTTGACATCCAGAATTTTAGGAATATTAATCGTTGCGTTTACCTTGTTTTTCTTTGTAGGTTCTTTGCTGGAGGGCCGAAACAAGCCTGCTCCGAATTTCAACACCAGCACCATCATAACATTTGTAGTATGGGGTTTCGGACTAGCCGGACTATTGTTCGCCATATGGAAACCGGGGACCGGAGGACTAATCTCACTGCTAAGTTTTATAGTTTTTAACCTCTTGGTCGCTTTTAGTCCTAATCCGGATTCAAGATATTCTGTGGTGCTTTTGATTTTCCTGCTCCCCTCTATTTTATTTCTGGCATCTTGGTGGTTTAGAAAATCGAAGTCCGGGTTGTAACCAGCCTTTACTTACCACCAACAATACATGGTTTTGATGAACAAATGAAGGAATAATCATCTATTATTATTAATTTTAATTTCTAATTTATTTAACAAAGGAGGCAATATTATGTTAGAGTATGTTCATAAACACATCGTTGCAGAGTTGCAACAGAGCGCAAAAACGGATATGATTTTTATACTTTCATCCATTTTGCTGAATCTTTTAACACTGGCCATCAATTCAGGAATGGTCGAGAAATCACGGACGGATGGTACGGTACTGATGGTCATGTTTATTTTCGTCGCATTGGTCATCCTGATCAACATCGTTGCCATTTTTGGGTTGATCAAGGGAAAGCAAACAAGGTCGAAACTGCTGAACGGCTTGATTGAGATGTACAGGGATCAAAAGGTCGACAGGTATTACGATGTTGCGTTGTTGGGAAGTTACAGTGTGAGATACAACCTGTTCATCATGGTGGTGGTTTGTACGGGTGTCATCTCTATCATTGTTCCTTTTGTGATGAGATAATTATAGAAAGTATGTTGCCATGAAAAGTCATTTCTTGTCGCTGGTCAATCCTTCGCACCGATGGTTGACGTTGAGCCTCCTGGTAGCCTCTGTGCTCCTTGTTTCTGCTTCGCAGTTTGTAGGGACGACAGACAATCTGCCCGGATTGTTGCTGCTATTTGTTGGAGTGATCCTGCTTTTCTTCACATTTCTTCATCCATGGCGGAAGTCATCCAATTATGTGAAACTCTCTTTGGTTTCTGTTGGTGTTGCAGTACTCACCTTTGTAATGATTTTTCTGCTTTCAATGCTTAAAATGACGCAATACATCAGTGAAGCATTGGTGATGAGCACCATCTTCCTGTTTTGCCTTCCTGGTATTGTGGTTGGGATGATAGGCAACGTTTTTTTCTCGCTCAGGAAGAAATAAGATAGAAGGCCGCCGCTGAAGAGGTGGCCTTCTATCTTTTATTTTGGGAAATGGCACCCTATTTCAATGCTGCAAAAAAATCATTGCCCTTGTCATCTACGATGATGAATGCCGGGAAATCGACTACCGTGATTTTCCGAACAGCCTCCATTCCCAGTTCCGCGAAGTCGATTACCTCGACCGATTTGATGCTGTTTTTTGCAAGGATGGCAGCAGGACCGCCGATGGAGCCCAGGTAAAAGCCGCCAAATTTTTTGCAGGCATCCGTCACCTGGTTGGAGCGATTCCCTTTGGCAAGCATGATCAGTGAGCCACCCAGTGACTGGAACTTCTCCACATAGCTGTCCATCCGGCCTGCGGTAGTTGGCCCAAAACTTCCGGAAGCCATGCCTTTGGGGGTCTTTGCCGGACCTGCATAGTAGACGGGATATTTCTTGAAATAATCGGGCATCTCTTCTCCGTTGTCAATCATCTCCTTGATGCGGGCATGGGCAATGTCGCGGGCGACCACCAGGGTTCCTTTTAAACTCAACCTGGTCTTTACAGGGTATTTGGAGAGTTCTTTGCGTATCTCATCCATGGGGCGGTCTAAGTCAATCTCTACGGATGGCTGTAAAAACGGAGCAACTTTGGGCAGGAAGCGATCGGGATGTGTTTCAAGTTGTTCCAGGAAGATACCCTCCACTGTAATTTTCGCCTTGATGTTCCTGTCGGCACTGCAGCTTACACCGATTCCAACCGGGCAGGAAGCGGCATGTCGGGGCAGGCGGATCACCCTGACGTCGTGCACGAAATATTTCCCGCCAAACTGCGCCCCAATTTCGCTTTGCTGGCAAATCTGGGTGATTTTCTCTTCCCATTCCAGGTCTCTGAAGGCCTGACCACCTTCGTTGCCGGAGATTGGCAAATGATCAAAATAGCCGGTAGATGCTTTCTTGACAGTTGCCAGGGTCGTCTCAGCCGAAGTCCCTCCAATGACAACTGCCAGATGGTAAGGAGGACAAGCTGAAGTGCCCAGATCCTTAATTTTTTCCTTGATGAATTTTGTGAGTGTCTCCTCGTTCAGCAACGACTTGGTCATCTGGTAGAGGTAGGTCTTGTTGGCAGAACCACCGCCTTTTGTGATGAAGAGAAATTCGTAGGAATTTCCCTCTGTTGTGTACAAATCTATCTGTGCAGGAAGATTGGTTCCGGTATTTTTCTCGTCGAACATGGTCAATGGAACGACCTGCGAATATCTTAGGTTGCGATCCCGGTAGGTTTCGTAAATCCCTTTTGAAAGAGATTTGGCATCGTCACCACCGGTCCAAACATTTTCGCCTTTCTTGCCGATCACGATGGCGGTTCCCGTATCCTGACAGGTAGGCAGTTCTCCTTCGGCAGCAACAACCTGGTTTAACAACATCGTGTAGGCTACAAAAATGTCATTGTCGCTGGCTTCAGAGTCTTTTAGAATGGAGGATAGCTTTTCGAGGTGGGCTGATCTGAGGTAAAAGGAGACATCTGCCAGCGCTGCTCTGGCCACTAATTCCAAACCTTCGGGCGCTATTTTCAGAATTTTTCTACCTGCAGCTTCGATGGTCTGAACAAAATCACTTGTAAGCAAGCGGTATTGCGTGGTATCCTTTTGGATCGGAAAAGGTTTTTGGTAATTGAAATCAGACATGGGATGGTGGGTTTTACATTAACTAACAATCACCAACAAAGATAATCATTGAAAATGGTTGAGAATGATTCTAACTGCAAAAGCTGTGTCCAAATGCAAAAATGAAGTTACTGCAATCTGTCGGATTCCATCAAGGTAGTTCCATTGGCTGCCTTTAGCGCCACTTCAATCATCTTTGCTGCCACTTTGTCAACATGTATTGCCTTGTATTTAAGGGGAATAATAAAATCAAGTAGCTTCATCATCCAACTTGCAAATTTCTCGCCTGCTCTTTTTTCGGCCCGTGGTCCTAATAGAAGGGAGGGTCTGAAGATTCCAAGTCGTGGAAAATTGTACTTTTTCAAATCTTCCTCCATCAATCCCTTCACTTTGTTGTAAAAGATGGAGGAGGCAGGATTGGCACCCATTGAACTTACTGCAAAAAAACCGGTAGCTCCTGAAACTTGCGACATCGCGGCAAAAGAGAGCACGTAATCGTGGTCTACCCTTGCAAAGGCATCTTTGCTTCCGGCATTGGCTATGGTTGTTCCCAGTGTGCAAAAAGCATCTTCAACCTTGATTCCAAGAGTTTGGTCCTCCAAGTGTTCAAAAACCACAACATGCTGAATCAGTTTTGGATGTCTCCAATCCAGCTCTCTTCTTACCAGGATGTGTACCTCACCATAAAACGTCGAATCCAGGAGCTGTTTGACAAGAGCCGTCCCAACCAGGCCAGACGCACCGGCAACAAAGGCATTTTTCATGGATATTTGGG
The DNA here is from genome assembly GCA_964528535.1 of uncultured Tangfeifania sp. GTDB lineage: Bacteria > Bacteroidota > Bacteroidia > Bacteroidales > Prolixibacteraceae > CAINVV01. Next base: position 20,199 of record CAZGSQ010000031.1, read on the forward strand.
TTTGAAATGTTCTAAAAGAGGTAATTCAGTCCAATGTAGGTTCCCTTGTCGCCATCTTGTGAATTGGCTGCCATGCCATAATCGAGGGAAATCACGAAATTTTGGTTCATGGCCAGACGCAGACCGGCTCCATAGGTGTAATGCATTTTTTCAGCACCAGGATTGAAATAGTCAGAGGTGGTTTCATGCAACAGTTGGATGTTCGGTACGTTAATTTTCTTGGTTACTTGTCCCATGTCCATGAAGGTATTCAATCCCCAGTAAAATTTTTGACCAATAAAATTCATCCGCGCAAATTTCCACCTCAATTCAAAATTTCCGTAAACGACGCCATCTCCATAGACCCTGTCTCTCCTGGCACCCCGCAAGTACCTGGATCCTCCGAGTCCGTAAGTGGCATATCCTGTCATCACGGTAGTAATCATCTGTGATTCAAAATAGAAGGGAACGTGTCCGCCCAAAGTCTGTTGCCAGCCGAGCCGGTAGGCAAAGGAGAGGTTGTTTTTGACAAGTGTGAAGTATTGCCTGTGGGTAATTGAAACCCTTGTAAAACCTGACTCAGCGCCCAGAAATTTGGGTACGGTGGTTAAGACAGCCTCGGTCCATACTCCTTTCATTGGATTTACTTTGACTTCTCTCGTGTCATAAACAATTCCTGCCTTTAGTTCAGGGACAAAACCTCCATTTGCTTCACCAGCCGAAATAATCCCCCAATCGATGTATTTTTCGTACAAACCAGGCACATTTGGCAGTACATCGGCACCGCTTTTGTTCTTGTTTAACTTGCCAAGATCGACAGATGACAAGGCGAAATTCTGCAGGTTCATCCCGGCAACCCACTTGAAATGAGAATCTCCTATTTTGTGCTGGAGGTCTACCTTGAAACGAAAATTGTTTTGCTGGAATTTATAGAACATCCTCGTCTTGTAATTGTCCGAATTTTGATCTTCCCAGGTTTTATTCAGTACTGATTCATAGCCATTAAAGCCATAAAAATCATTGGCCTGATCGGTCAGATAGGTCATGTCGAGCGAAAAATCGAAATTCTTTAATAGGCGGTCCGAAGTGTAGTAGAATCGATAAACACCGCTCCCTTTTGTGAAATGTGAGATTTCAAAGTAGAGGGAGTGATTGAAAGATGGAAATCGCTTTCCATCCCCGTAATTGAAAAAATTTACCAGGGCCCCGTATTGAAATCCGAGATCGGTATCAAATGAAATTGCGGGAAGTGCGCCAAAATTCCACCCGGTCTTGATGGAATCTGTCTTTGCTTTGGCAGATTTGTCGGCCGCAACTGCAAGAAAATTGCAGCTAATAAGCAGAAAAACAACAAGTAATAAATTTTTCATCTTCATAGTTGGTTCGTTTGCTTCAATTAATTCTATACGAATATCAGATTATTTTTTCAATTATCTTCAACTCTTCAATTTCAACACCGTATAATCACAGAAATAAGGGATGATGATTGTCAAATCATCTAATCGTCTAATTGTCACATCAACACATCTTCTTACCATGAAATACATCGGAGCACATGTGAGTGCAGGCGGGGGAGTAGAAAATGCTCCGCTCAATGCCAATGAGATCGGAGCCAATGCTTTCGCCTTGTTTACCAAGAACCAGCGACAGTGGAGTTCACCTCCGCTGACGGCCAAGAGTATCGCTGCTTTCAAGACAAATTGTGAAAAATTTAGCCTTAGACCGGATATGATCCTTCCGCACGACAGTTATCTGATCAATCTTGGTCATCCGGAAGAGGAGCCACTGGCAAAATCGAGGGAAGCCTTTCTGGATGAGATGCAACGTTGTGAACAACTTGGTTTGAAACTGCTGAATTTCCATCCCGGAAGTCATTTGCAAAAGATTGAAATTGGCAAATGTCTTGCGACAATTGCAGCGTCAATCAACATTGTACTTGAAAAGACCAAAGGGGTGACAGCTGTCATTGAAAATACGGCAGGACAAGGCTCCAACCTTGGGTATATTTTTGAGCAAATCGCCGAAATTATTGCCGGAGTAGAGGACAAATCGAGGGTAGGGGTGTGCATCGATACCTGTCATACATTTACTTCCGGATACGACCTTCGTACCAGAGAGGAATACGAACATACCTGGCGAAAATTTGGAGATACAATTGGTTTCAATTACCTGCGTGGAATTCACCTGAACGACTCCAAAAAGGAGCTCGGTTCCCGTGTCGACCGCCATGACAGCGTTGGTAAAGGCCTGATTGGTATCGAAATGTTCAAAATGGTGATGCAGGACGATCGACTCAACGGCATCCCCATCATCCTCGAAACCCCCGACGAAACGCTTTGGGCAGAAGAGATAAAACTGCTGCGCAGGTTTGAAAAATGAAAAATGAAAAATGAAAAGTGAAAAATTTCAGAATAGCATAATTTGGATGGAGGCCGCTGACTGTACTTCCCTTAAAAATTCATAGATGAATTAATTAGAACCTCTGATACAAATCGTCTCCATTTTTCACTTTTCATTTTTTTTAATTTATTCCGTTATTCCCTTCCATTTGTCTGTACGGAATGGGTCGGCAGGTAAATCTTCGCTGTTGTAAAGATTTACGTCATCCGGATTGTTGCCCCATCCATAGCGCACGGCTACTGGCGTAACAACTTCGGGAGCGCTGATGGTTAGCGTATTGACCCCGGTTATTGTGGCCTTGGCCCAATAGAATTTGTGATCGCTTCCTGCAAGGGCAAACCCTTTAACATAATTGTATTTGTCTTTGGCTTTCAACCCTCTGGCGGTATGGTCGAAAGTAAGTTCAACGTTGTTCCCGGTTACTTTCATCTCCTTGAAAACCGGTCCCATGTGCTCTAAGTTTTGGTGGTAGGCAATGTTCAATGCCGATAGTGCGAGCCTTTTTCCAACAGTCTGTTTGTCTTTTGGATGAATATCCAATGCGTTACCTACATCGATGGCAGAGGCCATTCCAGTTTTTGGCAACGAAAGCGTCATGGATTGTGCTTCGCGCAATTCTGCCCATGTACTTTCAACCGGCAAACTATCGGCCTTCATGAAATTGGCAAGCTGTACAAAGAGGAATGGGAAGTCACCCTGCGCCCAGTGGGTCCTCCAGTCTTTGATCATGTCCGAAAAGACACGACGGTATTGAAACGCTCTTCCGGCATTCCCTTCGCCCTGGTACCAGATGGCTCCTTTGATCCCATAGGGTACCAGAGGATGGATCATTCCATTGTAAAGCAGCGTGGGATAAGAGTTTGGTCCCAGTCGTTCTTTACCTTCTTTTTTCAGACTTGCGGCAAACTCTGTCAAATCCATCTTTTTCAGAGTCTCAAGCTTTGGTGCAAAATCCGAATTATTGGCAATGGTACCCGGACTTGTCCATGTCTCAGCAACGGTGCCTCCCCATGATGTATTGATCAGGCCTATCGGGACTTTTAACTTCTGGTAAAGAGCTCGGCCAAAAAAATAGGCAACAGCAGAAAATTTGGGTGTTGAAATAGGAGAGCATTCCCACCAATCGCCCTCTTCCAGATTATCCTGAGGTGTCTGAGCGATCCTTCTTTTGACGGTAAAAAGGCGTATCTCAGGATAATTGGAAGCCGCGACTTCTGCTTCGGCATTGTTGGCCGAGGAGAGATTGAATTCCATGTTGGACTGTCCCGAACATACCCAGACTTCCCCGATCAGGATGTTTTCAATGGTCCGGAGGTTCTTGCCTTTGACCACCATCTTGTATGGACCACCATAATTCATGGGTTGAAGGGTCACCTTCCATTTCCCATCTTTTCCTGTTTTGGTGGTGACTGTTCTCTCGTTGAAAGTCACACTGACCTTCTCACCTGGAGATGCCCAACCCCAAACCGGGATTGGAATCCCTTGTTGCAAAACCATGTTGCAGTTAAAAAATGGTGGAAGTACTACCTGGGCGTTTGAGATAAAGCTGAATAGCAGCAGTATAAACAGTAGTTGAAGAATTCTCATTGTTTTTTTCATTTTTTTCTTGGTTGACAGTTTGTATGTTTGAAATTTTTGAAATGTTATATAAGCACAACTATTTGATTATGAAGTTTTTTAATTGTCGAATTGTCGAATCGTCACATCAGCAGATTGTCACATCGATTAATCCGTAAATATATCTCCAACCATGTATGTCCTGGCTTTTCCTGAGATAAGTACTCTTTCCCCGAAAAGTTGACAGTGCAGGAAACCGCCTCTTTCTGACAGTTGAATCGCATCAAAGGATAGCTGGTTAAGCCTGTGCGCCCAGAAGGGTGTGAGTGTTGTGTGCGCAGAACCGGTTACCGGGTCTTCGTTGACCCCAACCGCCGGTGCGAAAAATCTGGAAACAAAGTCACAGTCATAACCGGCTGCTGTAACGATGATTCCACGTGCCTGTACAGTTTTCAAAGAGGTAAAATCTGGTTGAATCTCTTCAATATCCTCCTGGGATCCATAATAAAGAAGGTAATCCTTTTTCCCTTTCCATATCTCGAGGGGATTCTTGCCAATTGCCTGGATCAATCCCTTTGGTGGCAAGGCAGGTTCAGGATGATCTGCCGGAAAATTCAATTCCAATGTATCTCCTTTTTTTGTAACGGTTAGGGGTCCGCTGTGCTTTGAATGGAAATGGATGGTTGCTTCTGCAAAATTCAGGTGGTTGAACAGCACGTGCGCTGAGGCAAGTGTGGCATGACCGCACAATTCAACCTCAGCTACCGGAGTGAACCATCTTATCTCGATGTTCTCTTTTTTAGTAACCAGGAAGGCTGTTTCCGAGAGATTGTTTTCAGCGGCAATGTTCTGAAGAAGAAGGTCGTCTGGCCATTTTCCCAATGGGCACACAGCTGCAGGGTTGCCTGAAAAAATATTTTCAGCAAATGCATCGATCTGATAAATTGGAATTTTCACGGTAGTTAATTGAGAAAAAAATCATTTTGCGGAAACGAAAATAGCCATAAATATTTAAACATCTTCATTGGTTCGGTTATTCTTCTGATTCAAATTGATTTACTTTGCCGGACAAATCATTTCCATTATGCAAAAATACATCCTTGAAGAGATCAACTGGAAATCGGTAAAAGAGCAGCGACCCCGGGTGGCCATTTTACCCTGGGGTGCGACCGAGGCCCACAATTATCACTTGCCTTATGGTACAGATAATTACATTGCCGAAAGATTGGCATCCGCAAGTGCTGAAATGGCCTGCGCAAAGGGGGCCCAGGTGATAGTTCTTCCAAACATGCCGTACGGGGTCAACACCGGACAGCCTGATATTCTGATGGATATGAACCTAAACCCCAGTACCCAGTTGATGATCCTCAGGGATCTGCTGACCGTTCTTAACCGTCAAGGGATTCTGAAATTTGTCGTACTCAATACCCATGGCGGAAATGATTTCAAACAACATATCAGGGAGTTAAATCTGCTTTTTCCGAAAATGATGCTGACGCAATGCAACTGGTTCAAGATCCCTGGCGCAGAACAATTTTTTGATGATTTGGGTGAACATGCCGGCGAGACAGAGACCAGTCTGATGATGTATCTCTTCCCGGATCTTGTGCAACCGCTCGAGACTGCGGGTTCAGGTTTGGCGAAGAAATTCAGGATAGATGCACTGAACCAGGGATGGGCTTGGGCCGAACGTCAGTGGAGCAAGGTGACCAAAGATACGGGGATAGGTAACCCTGCCGAGTCGACCGCCGCAAAAGGGGAGCGGTTCTTCGGCTTTCTGACATTGAAAATTTCCGATTTTTTGGTGCAGCTGGCAGCGGCGGATCTTGAAGATTTGTACGAATGACGGCAGGTTGCTTCGTTGTGACCCCTACCAATAAAATATTTTCACATGTTATTGAATATCAGTATATTGCTTCGTTATTGCGGTCCGCCGGCTGGTGGAGAAGCAATCTGACGCATTGCTTGAATCAAAAAATGTGCTGATCATAGAACAAATATAGCAAATTGACTTCACTCCTCCCTCCATACCTGGAAATCCTCAAACCTTACCATCGAAGGTTTCTGATCGTTGGAACCTGCTGCAAGGCCGATGTCCAGTGTTTTTGCCATGCCGGAGATGTTGCCTGATTCTCTGCTCAGAATCCAATTTTTGCCATCAAAACTATAGTACCCTGAAAGCCGGTCTCCATGTCTTACCATTTTTAACCAGAGCGGAAAGGGGTGATCGCGGGTGTAGTTAAAACTCTTGGCATTGTGCATCGACCCATCGCCAAATTCATCCCATTGAACGCCGTGACGTTTGGGAGTAGAGAAAACCAGAAATGAACCCGGACTACCTTTGGTAACTCCCTCTTTTTTGACAAGATCGTTTCTGACGAAGAGACCAAAGCGGAACCAGTCGCTCACTTCAGGACCAAGTTCAACGATTTTGACCGTGGCTACAAAATTTCCATTGACGGCTTTAGGCAAAAATATAGTTCCATAGGAATCTTCGGCATGCATGAAATCTGTTCCACGTGCAGTGATTCTGTAGCAGTTCTTTTCCACGTTGTATTCATATTCACAAGGCTTTGCAGTAGCAGCGCAAAAAGTATGAAAATCCGCTTGCGTAAAAAGAATTTCTTTTATTGGGAATACCCTGATTTTCAGTGGAGGCTGATTACCTATAGAAACCATTTGGAGACCAAATTCCGGAACAAAGCTAAATTCAATGGTCTTTGATTCACCTATTAGGAAGGAACCATTCTTTGAAGCGACTATTTTTTCGTTTACCACCAGGCTGATCTTTTGATCTTTCTGTTCTGAGGTTACGTTTTTAACAGCAATACTCACCTTGAGAGAATCGCCCAATGGGAGTTCGGAGACGTTTGAGATCAAATTGCTGTACAGGAACTGAATGGTGTCTCCTGCTACATGGATGCTTTTATATGGAGTATTTCCAATGGCAACGGTATGGTCGCCCGGGGTGAAAAACTGATGCCTGAATTCGATGGTGCGGCTGTTCATCGATACTACGGGGAACGGCTGACTATCCGATATTTTCCCGTCTACATAAAGAGGAACTTGTTGGTTGCCAGTAGATCCCAGGTTGGAAACTGTGGCTTTTAAGACAACCGATGTACCGGTTCGAACTCCATCGGGAGAAAGTACCTGAAGCTCTTTGAAATTGTATTTGGGCAGACCGTTTATAAATTTCTCGGGCCCGAAGGTTGGCCTTTCGATCGAATGGTTGTCAGAATAGACATTGTTTTCAAGATATGCTGCGCAAAGCTTCATTTCTGCCTGTTTCAAACCATAGAGGATGTTGTTGGTGACCGACCACCCCGAGGCCATATTTTGAAAGAATATTCCCACATTTTCGTTGGTGGAGGCAGGTCTGACATCGTGAATCAGGTTTTCCCGCACGACCGAACCCGGACTAAGTCCAAACACTGCAATGGCGCCTTCATCGTCTCTGGCCATGTTGGTAAAGGCCAGGTGGTTGTATTCGACGGTATGACTTCCGTCGCTAGTCTCTTCTAAATTGGGCCATGAACCAACCGTAATACCATAACTCCCTATGTTGGATAAATAGTTGTGGGAAACCGAAGTACGTAAGGCATTGGCGGTGCCAATGCCCACCATGGCCGGTCGCAGGTTGGCTACCTCGTTGTTCGAAATTTTATTGTCGCTGACAAGGTCATTCCAATTTGCAGGTATTGGCGCGCCAAATACAGAGATGCCTGATCCACTGATGTTCCGGATTGTATTTTGATCGATGAGGTTGTGGTAAGACCCCAAACCAAAATAGATAGCCGTCTGACTTACATTCTCGATGGTGTTTTTGATCACTTCACAATTTTTGGCATAGGAAAAATCCAGGGTACTTCGGTCTCCGGCATGGGTAGTTGAAAGAGTAAGGTTGTAAAATCGAAGGTTTCGCAACGGTTTTTCTCTTGTTCCCTCCGCTTTGATGAGTCCTCTTGTCTTTGGAATCAGAAGGTAGGCGTTGTTTGGGTTATCGATGCCCTTTTCAGGAATGTAGGAAAGGAGCCTTGTTCTTTGATCGAAAAACCATTCTCCGGCAGTGTCCAGCAAGGCCTCCAGGTTTTCGACATAATATTCAGGTGGCACATTCAGGATTCCCTCATCAGGATTCTTCAGGTAGGCAATGTGTCGTTTTTCGTCGACTTTGGTCAGTGAGGAATTGACGGACCCCCATCGGACTTCCATGTTTATTTGCCCTTCGGGCAGATTTTTCCAGTTTTTTAGATCGCCAGGTCTGAAGCTGAAATACCCGGGATTCGTAGGTTGACCATCGGTAGGGAAACGCCCTTTGTTGGGTGTCCTTGCCAAAGTTTGACGTTTCCCGTTGGCAAACAGTTCGGTAACCTCTTTTTTTTCCAATTGAACCTCCCACTTTGAACCATCCTTTTTGTTCCATCCTGTGATCCTTTCACCTCCCGAAATAACTGCCTGTTCACCCGGATATGAAGCATAAGTGACGTAGTAATCCTTGAGTTGATGGTATTCAAAGGCACCGGTTGGCAGCTCAGTCTCGACCCGCTCACCTCCGTCAGCAGGTTGAAAGACGAGTGTACTGTCCAGGGAATATACGCCCTCTCTGATTAGTACCAGAATATCCCTGCCGGTTCCAAAAGGATGGGGTGAACCAATGAAGCGTTTGTCGAGGGCAGCTTTTTTGGGCAGAAAGGTTATAGCTTTCAATTCTCTGACAGCCTGTTGAGCTTTTCTGAAGGATGCAAACGGACCGTCCGTGGCATCTTTGTTGGGTTCAGCCAGCTTTCCGGACCAACTGTCATCTCCTTTTTTAGAGATATAAAAATCTCCTTTTTTATCTTTCAGGGAGTAGTCTTGAAATACTTCACCGCGAAGGAAGCGGCCCTGGGAGTAGGCAAAAAAATTACCAAGCATGGCACTTAAAAGGAAGCAGGCAAATATCCCTGACTTCACAGCCAGTTTTGAATTCATTGTGAAAGGGTTAATAGTTAGAAAATAGTTGTTGACAGAACTGAATCATCCTAAAATGGATCAGTTCTCAAAATTAGCAATAATTTAGAGGGGGTGAGGAGGTACCTTAAACGGTATCAGAGAATTGTTCAGGCAAATAGATAAAAACACAAATGGGAACAAATCTTTTGAATTTGTCCCCATTCTACCTTGACAAGCGAACTTGTCGTGGTGCCAGGCTACGGTTATTGTGGCTGGCCATCCGGCATTGACGCTGCTTGCGCTTTGTTTCCTGCTTTTTGACCCCTAACCATCCGTTACAACCTGTTACGGCGGTAACTTCCGGCTCTCCTTTGGGTTTCCTTGCGGATTCCTTCCGGGAGGGAGTTGCTTAAAGTCCTTCGGGCCGAACCATCTTGCGATGCTACGCCTTTCCGGGTACTCTCATTGTCTTGCGACGTCCGATTTCCAACGAAGACTTCCTGCGACTTGCGTCACGCTCAGCTTTCACTTTAAACTTCACTACCTTGAAGAACGCTCAGTGTCTTTTTTCCTGCCGGCCGTACGATGCATTGCCAGAACTCGCGCTCCAACGCTGCCTCTTCGGCTTCCTTTCATCCTAAGCCACGTTTAAAGGCGACTCATTCCGAACACCATTCCCGGTTACCTTGCGGTTCCCGTTCCCGGAATCTCCTTCCGGTCACCTTGCGGTTTCCTTCGGGGAGAGGTTGCATCAAGTTCGGTGATCCATCAATCTTTCAATCGACAAATGCCCTAAGTACTTTCTGACCCTTCCGGGCTCCCTCTTGCGGGGGACGATTTCCTTCGAAAACCTTCAGGAACTTGCGAACCTTCCCATCTTCGACCTTTTTGCTTCAACATTAAAAAGAACACTCAGCACTTTTAGGCTGTCCGGGTTTCTGAGGATTGCTCCCTGTCTACCCAAACTCCGACCCATCTGTGGCGCGGATCTTGCGACCCGTTCGATTTGGCCTCCAACTCAGTTAAGAACTTTTGGCCGCTTCCACCATTTTTGGGTGACCCTTTATGGCTGACCTGATGAATCAAATGTAATACAATAGATACCCTGTTTGCAACTTTTTTTGCTGTTTTATACAAACCTAGTTTGAACCGGAGTTATCAACAATTGTTAATAACTATATTGAGCTAAATATCAGATAATGAAATAGATAAATTTAATTTATGGAATCAGGTTGGTTGTAAAAGTGCCTTGCGTGAAGATGTAGTTTAAATATTTATATTTTTTAATTAAAAAAATGATTAGTTGGTCTGCGTGAATTATCTTTGCCGCCATAAATGGGTCAAGATTGTAAGTACTACCAATAGGTCCTCCATATCTTGCCCCAACCTTGGTTAAGGGTTTTTATGAAGAAAACAACGAAGAATAAGGTGAAAGTATTGAGATATCTCTTCATCCTGAATCCGATAGCAGGAGTAGGGGCGAGGAGGGATTTTCTGCAATTGATCCAGGTTGCCTGTCAGCAAAAGAAGGTGGCTTACAAGATCCTTTTTACCCGAAGTCCGGGGGATGCGAGAAAAATTATCCTCAAAAAATTCGACAAGTTCGATATTTTCGTGGCGGTAGGCGGTGATGGAACCATGAATGAAGTCGCTTCAGCTCTGGCTGGTACCACAGGCATCATGGGACTCATTCCTGCCGGATCAGGCAATGCGCTTGGTCGGGAGCTTGGGCTTTCAATGAAGCCTGAGGAGGCTGTCTATCAGGTATTAGATGGGAAAGTCATTCAGATAGATACTGGGTTGGTCAATGGCAGAAGGTTCATGAATGTTTGCGGGTTGGGTTTTGATGATCACATTGCCCGTTGTTTTGCCAAATCGACAAGCCGCGGTCCGGTTTCCTACTTCAAAGCGGTTATGGAGGAGTTCTTTAGTTATCAATCGGAAATTTATGAAGTTGAAACAGAAGGCGTTGTGACCAAACATACCGCGTTTGTTCTTACACTGGCAAACACTTCCCAATATGGTAACAATGCCTTCATTGCTCCCAAGGCCAGTGTGACTGATGGAGTATTGGATTTTATTGTCCTGCGTCCTTTTGGATTTTTTGCTGCTTTGGGGTTGGGCTTCAGGTTGTTCAACAGAACAATCGATAAGTCAAAAAAATCCACTTATTTCAAAACCAAACAAGTTTTGATCAACGGCAAGAACCTCAATTTTCATGTGGATGGAGAACCTGTCCGAAACAGCGATCCAATTGCGATTTCGATAGATCCGCTGTCGTTGAATGTGGTGGTACCCTGAAAGTTTAATATTGCGAAAGTTTGCAAAGTTTTGGTTGTGAGCAAATTTTGCTCGTAACCAAAACTTTGGAATTTTTGTTCATTTATCCAACGAAGTTGGCAACATCTTCTTGCGTAATGGTCTTTCCGCCAAGTATAACCAGTCTTTCTACGACGTTGTGAAACTCGCGCACATTTCCGCTCCAGGTACGTTGAGCCAACATGTTAAGGGCTTCGGAGGTGATCTCCTTCACCGGCTGACCATATTCAGCAGACAATTGCTCTATGAAATAGTTGGCCAACAAGGGGAGGTCTTCAATACGCTCACCGAGGGAAGGTACATGGATGAGAATGACGCTCAACCGGTGGTAGAGATCTTCCCTGAAATTGCCATTTCTGATCTCTTCCAGCAGGTCCTTGTTGGTGGCGGCAATGACGCGTACGTTTACCTCTACTGGTTTGTCACTACCCACCCTTGTAATGATATGTTCCTGTAAGGCACGCAAAACTTTAGCCTGGGCAGAGAGGCTCATGTCGCCAATTTCATCCAGGAATAGAATGCCGCCATCGGCCTGTTCAAATTTACCTTTCCGTTGTTTGATGGCGGAAGTAAAAGCTCCCTTTTCGTGACCAAAAAGTTCACTCTCAATGAGTTCTGACGGAATGGCTGCACAATTTACCTCCACGAAGCTATTTTCTGCGCGTGCAGACAATTCATGCAATCGGTGTGCTACCAGTTCTTTCCCTGTTCCGTTGGCTCCTGTAATTAGTACCCTTGCTTCAGTGATGGCAACCCTGTCGCACATTTCAAGGACCTTCTTGATGGCGGCTGATTCTCCGATTATCTCAAATTTCTTATTTATCTTTTGCTTCAGTATTTTTGTCTCCTTTACAAGTGCTGTCTTGTCGCTGGCATTGCGCAGGGTGATGAGAAGACGGTTCAGATCGAGCGGTTTCTCAACAAAATCGAAGGCCCCTTTTTTAATTGCCTCTACTGCAGTATCGATTGTTCCATGCCCCGAAATCATTACTACCGTGGATTCGGGTTTGAATCTCACAATATTTTCCAGCACTTCGAGCCCGTCCATCTCAGGCATCTTGATATCGCAAAGGATGATGTCGAAGTCATTCGATTTGACAAGATCAAGGCCAATTGTTCCATTTTCTGCAACATCGACCTGATATCCCTCAAAACCGAGTATGTCCTTCAAGGTATTGCGGATACTTCTTTCATCGTCGATCACCAGTATTTTTAGCATAATTTGATGTTGTTTTTAAATTCAAAAAATGGAACAATTGTAAGAAACCAAAAATTTTCAATTACACATTTCGTACATCACCCCCTCTTTCAGCGAGAAATGGGTATGAATCAGTTCCTTGATTTGTAGCTTGCGCAGGATGAAATTAATAAATAGGGAGGCAATGACAATCATCTCCACCCTGTTTTTGTCGACACCCTGTATCCGGCTTCGTTCTTCGCGGTTGAGTGAAGTGAGTTGGTAGTGAATGCGGTGAAAATCTTCAAGTGGAAAAAAAGAGGATTTTCGCAGCGTTGCGTCGGGCTCTTTTCGCTCAAGAATGTCCATCAGCGTATCGAAGGCGCCAGAGCAACCGACCAAAATGTGTGGTCTGTGCAGTCTGCAAATTTCTTCGAGTTCCATCAAATGACTGTCAAACCAATCTTCCACGGTAGTTATTTCCGAAAGTGTTGGTGGATCTGACATTGCGAATAGTTCAAGAACTCTGGCAATTCCAATGTTAAAGCTTTTTTTCCACACGATCGAATCGCTTTCGGCGAGGATAAATTCATTGCTTCCGCCGCCAATATCAAGCACCAGGTACTTCTCTTTCAATTCAGGAAGTGAATGAAGCGTTCCCCTGAATATGTATTCCGCCTCCATTTCACCTGTGATGACCTCAATTTCCCATCCAAACAAATTTCTGACCTTCTCTGTAAATTCCTGTCGGTTGGAAGCACCCCGGATAGCGGAAGTTCCTATGACACGAACGTTTGAAGCACCATGTTTCAGAATATTTTTTTCATGCAAAGAGAGGGCATTTAACCCTCTCTCCATGGCTTCAGGAAGCAAAATTTTTTCGTGAATTCCTCCACGGCCCATTTTTACGGCAATCCGTTCTTCATGCAGTACCCTGAAAGTTCCGGGGGCTGAAGTTTCGGCTATCAAAAGGTTGAAGGTGTTGGTACCTAAATCGATAACGGCATTTATGATTTGTAAGTCAGCCATTTGCCCAATTCTTTCCAGGAAGCTTTTTTGCCATACATCAGAATCCCTGTTCGGTATATTTTACCTGCAGCCCAAACCATGCCGACAAAAGTGATGATCAGCAACAACATCGAAAGTATCAGTTGCCAGGCTGGTACCCCGAAAGGAATCCGTGCCATCATCACCACCGGCGAAGTGAAAGGGATGATGCTGAACCAGAAGGCCGTAGAACCCTCCGGATTTTTGATGGCGCTCATCATCACCAATATGGCGAGGATGATGGGCATCATGATGGGCATCATGAACTGATGGGCATCCTCAGCGGCATCTACGGCTGAACCAACGGCCGCAAACAGAGAGCTGTAGAGCAGGTATCCGCCGATGAAGAAAAAGATGAAACAACCGATGATGAGCGGGAAGTTTACTGAGCCAAGCATCGAGAGAATATCCTGCATCTTATCCAATTGAGCAGGTGTCTGGTTGGCGATTTGTGACTGGGCCATAATTTCCTGCGCCGTTCCGGCATGCTGGGTTGCTGGCATCAGCCCTTTTGCCCCGGAGATGATGGCGATTCCGAGGATGATCCATATGGCCAGTTGTGTGAGTCCGACCATAGCGATGCCTATGATCTTTCCCATCATCAGTTCGAAAGGTTTTACACTTGAAATGATGACTTCCACGATACGACTCTGTTTCTCTTCCATGACTCCTTGCATGACCATTTGTCCGTAGAGCAGGATAAACATATAAATGACGAAGCCAAATATGTAACCGAGGATCATTCCTATCTCAGTAGAGCTTTTTTTAGCCTCTCCGCTTTCACCAAGTTTAATGGTGTTGACGTTGATGGAAGTTTTGGTCGCTGCAATGCGTGCCTCCAGGTCGGGAACATTGGTTTGCTTGATCACCTCCGCCATTTTCTCCTTTTCTATCACAGATTTGATTTTGTCGTGAATCTGATTCTTTAGGTCAAATGGAATATTGCTCGCGGAAACGAGTTGTACTGTTTTGGTATTCAATACATTTGGTTGTATTACGAGCAAGGCATAGTAGGCCGTTGTCTTGAGGTGGTCTTTTATTTTTTCGTACTCTTCTTTTTGTATGAATTTGTACTTTGTATAATTGTTGCTTTCAAGTTGTCCCAGCAGGATGGTAGAACCATCGTAAACTGCTATGGATCTTTCCTTTGTGTCGTCCTGCGACATGAAGTAGGCAGGTAGAATAAACATCGCAGCCATCAATGCCGGCATCAGGACAGTCATGATAATGAATGATTTTTTCCTGACCCTCGTGGTGTATTCTCTGGTGAGAACTAATCCTATTTTGCTCAT
>CAZGSQ010000032.1:0-34071 GCA_964528535.1 uncultured Tangfeifania sp.
TTTTAATTTTACGTGGTTACTATTGTTAAATTTACACACTGAATTTTTCAGCGATGCAAAGAAACGAAGAAACAAAATTATCTTCCAAATATTTGTTAAAGAATGTGTCAGATTTAGCCTCAAATTAACCTCATTCCATGCGATGTAGAATAATTGAGTCGAAAATTCAAAATATATACCTCTGTAAGTGTTTGTAAATGAAAAATATAGCCATACTTGCCTCCGGATCTGGATCAAATGCAGAGAATATTATTCTGTTTTTTAAAGATCATCCTTCCATCTGTATTGATTCTGTCTGGACCAACAAACCGGATGCCTTTGTATTGGAAAGGGCTGAGAGACTGAACATAAAAGCATATCTGTTTTCCAAAGAAGAGATGGAAAATTCCGATCTGTTGCTGGAAAATTTTAGAACCAGAAAGATTGATTTGATTGTACTGGCTGGATTTCTGCTCCTTTTGCCTCAAAAATTCGTCCGGGAATTCAAGGTGATCAACATTCATCCGGCTTTGTTGCCTGCTTATGGAGGCAAGGGAATGTACGGAGCACATGTCCACCGCGCAGTAATTGCCAACAAAGAGACCGAATCCGGTATTACCATTCACCTGGTTGACGAGCTGTACGACCACGGTAAAATCCTCCTGCAGGTAAAATGCGAAGTCACCTCCGGAGATACTCCAGAATCCCTGGCCAACAAGATCCACCAACTCGAAATGGATAACTTTCCCAAAACCATTGAAGTTTTACTTTCGGGAAGTGAACCAAAGTGAACCAACGCGAAATAAAGTGACTAAAGTGAAACAAAGTACCTACGGATGGATCAGAATTTGGACGGAGTCGGCAACTTCAAACAGTATGGTTTACTTTAGTCACTTCTTTACCTTAAATTTGTAGGAAACTTTCAGCAATGATTACTCCTTACTTCCTCAATCCCGGCGACAAAATAGCGATGGTATCAGTAGCAGGCAAGGCCGACAGGGAGACCATCGAAAAAGCAAAACATCTTCTTGAAACAGAGGATTTTGTGGTAGATATTGGACCGCATGCATTCGATCAATTTCACATGTATGCGGGAATGGATGCAGATCGGGCGATTGACATGCAGTCGGCACTCGATGATCCGGAAGTAAAAGCCATCTTCTTTACCAGGGGAGGTTATGGATCGCTGAGAACCTTTGTACGGTTGAATTGGTCAAAATTCCTGCTGCAACCCAAATGGCTGGTCGGCTTTAGTGACATCACAGTTTTTCACGCTTACCTATCCCTGCAAAATATTGCCTCCATCCATGGCGTCATGTCCGGTTTCTTCTTTGAACATGGTCAAAGAACGGAGAGTCTTGATCGACTTCTTCAACTGCTTCGTGGTCGCGCACTTGATTATACACTCAAGCCAAACCTCCTCAACCGACCAGGATCGGCAAACGGACTCCTGGTAGGTGGAAATCTTTCCATCTTGCTCAGTTTAAGGGGAACAGCACTCGACCAATCCTACAAAGGAAAGGTCCTCTTTTTGGAAGATATCTCAGAATACGATTACCACCTCGACCGTATGCTGATGAACCTGAGGTACGGCGGGGCTTTGGCAGGGCTGTCCGGATTGGTTGTCGGCTATTTTACGGATACAAAGTCAGGCAACACACCTTATGGAAAAGATGCGCAGGAAATTATCCGCGATGCCGTTGAAGGTTACAATTATCCGGTGGTCTTTGGTTTTCCTGCAGGGCATGAACTGCCTCACTTCCCACTGCTGATGGGTCATCAAGTGTCGGTGGATGTCTCAACTGTATCTGTTTCAATCAGGCAACCTTTGTAATTGCTCAAGTGATGAGAAATGACGAAGATGAAGTGCCAATTCAGGATGAAATTGGTCCAAAGGGGGAGGAGATAGCCCGTTTGTACCTGCTCGACAAGGGTTACAGCATTCAGGATCTAAACTGGCGCTTTGGACACAAGGAGATTGACATTGTTGCCAGACAAGGCCAGGAGATCGTTGTGGTGGAGGTGAAAACGAGGATGGCCAATTATGCAGAAGAACCATGGGAGGCAGTGACCTCTTCCAAAATCAGGAATATCGTTGAAGTTGCGGACGCCTGGCTCCGGTTTCACAACATTGATCTTGAAACCAGGTTCGATGTCATCTCCATTCTGATGAAGCGAGATGGAACTTATCAACTGGAACATTTTGAAGGGGCTTTTTTACCTCCAGTGAACTGAAATGAAAGGTTGGTACTTTTTCATTAATTTGGCAGAACCAAATTTGGAAGTGATGAATGTAGAAGAGGCCAGACAATTATGTATCTCAAGGAAAGGGATTACAGAGGGTTTTCCATTCGACGAAACTACCCTCGTTCTAAAGGTAGGGGGAAAAATGTTTGCACTGATTAACCTGGACAGGAATCCTTCCATCAACCTGAAATGCGACCCTGAAAAAGCCATCGATCTTCGCGAACGCTACGACGATATCCTTCCGGGGTACCACATGAACAAACAGCATTGGAATACAGTGCGATTGGAAGGTGTGCTCCCTGAAAAACTGATCGAAGAACTTATTGAACACTCCTACGATCTTGTTTTTGCTTCCCTTCCCCGAAAAGTGCAGGAGGAATTGAAGTAGTAAGAAGGAAAAGGGAAAAAGGAGAAAAACCTACCGATATTGATTTTCTCCTAACTGATAACTCCTAATTTAACTTTCCCGAATTTCAGTTTCTTCCATTTTTTACTCTTCAAAATAGATCCGCTTCACCCTTTGCCCCACCGTCGTAAGTACCTCATAGGGAATGGTACCCATCCAGTCGGCCACCCGACTGACGGGCATGCCTTCACCAAATAGCAGGACACTATCGTCCTCCCGGCACTCGATATTGGTAACATTGGCCATACACATGTCCATGCATACCGAACCGACTATTGGGGCCAATTGTCCGTTGATCATCACCCTGCCGGCGCCATTGCCGAGACGCCTGCTGTATCCGTCGGCGTACCCTATCGGGATGATGGCGATCCTGGTAAGCTCTTTTGTCTTGAAATTTCTGCCATAGCCGACGGTATCTCCTGAAAGGACCTCCTTGATTTGTGATATGGTGGATTTCAAAGTGGCTACATTTTTTAATTGGTCAGACTGCCCGGCACTTGCACCATACAAGCCAATTCCCAACCTTACCATGTCGAGCTGCATCTCAGGGAAACGCTCGATTCCGGCTGAATTGAGGAGGTGCTTCAAAATTTTGTACTCAAACCGCGAGGTAATTAGTTGGCTCAATGTAGCGAACAAATCAAACTGTGACAGGGTGAAATCGTCTTTTGAAGGATCTTCACTTGCTGCAAGATGGCTGAATACGGATCGAATGTAAAGGGTATCCCTTGCCCGGATGAAAGCCGCGACTTCAACTATCTCTTCCTGAGAATCAAATCCCAACCGTTTCATCCCGGTATCAATTTTCAGGTGTACAGGATAGTTGGTTACGGCACTCCTGTGCAGCGCCTCATCGAAACTTCTCAGCAAAGAAAATCTGTAGATATTGGGTTCCAGCCTGTTTTCGATCATCGTACCAAAACTGTGTTCCTCAGGGTTCATTACAACGATGGGAAGTTCGATGCCGGCATTTCGCAGTTCGACACCTTCATCGGCAATGGCGACTGCGAGGTAATCGACTCTGCGGTACTGAAGAATTCTTGCAACCTCAACAGAGCCGGTGCCATAAGAGAAGGCTTTCACCATGGCCATCAGTTTCGTCTCCGGCTTCAATTGACTGCGGTAGTGGTTGAGGTTGTGGACCATGGCACTTAGATTGATTTCCATCACGGTCTGGTGTTTCTTCTCCTGAAGCATGGAAGAGATCCTGTCGAACCTGAAACTTCGGGCTCCTTTTAAAAGTATCAGCTCATTGTTAAAATCTGATTCACTTAAATGGAGCAGAAATTCTTCCGTGTCGGGGAAAAATCGCTTTTCCTGCACTTCAAAAGATTCCCCATAACGGCTGATCTCCTTTCCAATTCCAAAGAGACGGGTGATCTTGTGCAGACGAATGTACTCGGCTACTTCCGTGTACAACGCACCGGGATTCTGACCTGATTGCAGTATGTCGGAGAGAATCAGCGTACTTCCCGGCTTTCTTGAATCGGTTTGCTGCTCCGCAAAATCGAGGGCATTGAGCAGTGAGGCTGTATCAGAATTGTAACTGTCGTCGATGATGGAACAACCGCTGATCCCTTTCTTGATCTCGAGGCGCATTGAAATGGTAGAAAGGTGAAGGAAGGAAGCTACGAAATTGCGTGAATTTCTTTCTGTTGCGAGCAGATAAGCCCAGCAATGGATCGCATTCTCGATGTGCGCCCCATCCGTAAAAGGAATTTGAAGGTGAAATACCTCTCCCTGGTACAACGCCCTGATCCGGGTTGTCTGCCCATTGCTCTCCTTCGAGAGTATTTGCAAGTCGCACTTATTTTTTTCAGACCAGCAAAAAAATCGAGGGTTATTGGGGAAGTTTGTCTCATGCAGTGCCTTGTGAACCATGGAAAAATCTTTGCAATAAACTATCAATCTGCAATTTGCAAAAAGTTTTATTTTTTCGGCAACCAACTCCTCCGGAGAGGAAAAATTCTCCAGGTGGGCATTCCCCAGGTGGGTAAAAATACCATGATCGGGATGCAGCACCTTTTCCAACCTGGCCATTTCACCTGGTTTTGAAATGCCAGCTTCGAACAGGGCCATTTCAAAAGTATCGTCCATCAACCAAACCGACAGCGGGATCCCAATTTGGGAATTGTAACTTCTTGGACTCCTTACCACCCGAAGTTCCGATCCGAGTATTTCGGCAAGCCACTCCTTTACTATCGTTTTTCCGTTGCTTCCGGTAATGGCCGTAACCGGATAGCTGAACTTTCTGCGGTGATGTGCAGCAAGACGTTGTAGCGCCACGAGGGTATCGTCGACGAGGATATAGCTGGCAGATGTGAGCCTCTCACTCCTGCCGGGAAGGCTGGATACTACGAAAGAGGTGACCTCCTTGTTTTGTGCGTCAGAGATAAAATGATGCCCATCGTTTCTTCCATTTTTCAAAGCAAAGAATAGGGTTTCTTTACCGGAAAGGATGGTCCTGCTGTCGAACGAGAGGTAACGTACGACTTTTTCGGATGAGGTTCCCTCCTGAATCAGGTGACCCCCAATGATGACGGCTATTTCGGTCAGGTTGCAGTCCATCCCGATTTTCGGCTGATCGACCTGTAACATTCTCGGCAGAGTGGTTCGTAGCTATCCTTCTCCCCAAGCAACACCAGCTTCTCCGCATCAGAAAGCCTGTGACTGAAATGGGCAATGTGACCGCATTGCATGCAAACGGCATGAACTTTGGTGACATATTCGGCGCATGCCATCAATCCCGGAACAGGGCCAAAGGGTTCACCCCTGAAATCCATATCCAACCCTGCTACAATTACCCGGATACCCATGTCTGCAAGTTTGTTGCATACCTCAACCAGATTTTCATCAAAAAACTGGGCCTCGTCGATGCCAATTACATCGATATTTCCTGAAAGCAGAAGAATTGTCGAAGAGTTGTCGATGGCACTCGACCGGATAGAGTTTTCGTTGTGTGAAACGACTTCTGTCGACGAATACCTGGTATCCACAGAAGGTTTGAATATTTCGACCCGTTGTTTGGCGATTTCGGCGCGCCTGAGCCGTCGTATCAACTCCTCAGTTTTTCCTGAAAACATGGATCCGGCTATGACCTCAATCCAGCCTCTTTTTCGCCCATTGTTCAAATTGCTCTCGATAAACATAGTTCAAAAATAGTTTTTTTTCTAGTTATTCAACAATTTTTAGCTGTGGATTGGAGTGGTTAAATTTGTATTTTTACCAACTAAAACCTGAAAATATTCTAAGAATGGACAAAAAAATATGGCTGAAGGTCATCAAAGATGAGCTGACACTGCTTGACGAGCTGGCTAACGGAATGATCGGAGATACAATACTCTCTAATGAGGAAGTTGAACTTGCCATTGCCAGGGCCAGAATAGTGGTGAGAGAGTTCGAAATGCTCCTCCTCAACATTCCAAAGCAGGAGCCTGCTGAGTTGGCTATCGAACCGGTTTCGACAGTCGTTGGGGAGGATATCCTGGAGATATCAACCAATGAAGAAGCAGAAGTTCCTGAGAATGAAGAATTTTACCTGATTCCCGACGAGGAACCCGACATCGTCGTCCCTCCGTCCTCACATCCCCCCATCCCCCCGTCCCACAGTCTCCCTGTCCCTGAGTCGCCAAGTCTCCCCGTCCCCCCGTCCTTTCTTCCCCCCGTCCCTGAGTCCACTTTACTGCAATTGGAGGACCAAAAAGAACCATTCTCCCAATTTAAAGCCACCCCGCTGAAAAGCTTGAAAGAGGGACTTAGCCTGAACGACAGGTACCTTTTCCAGCGTGAGCTATTTGACAACGACAAGGCGCGACTGGATGAGACAGTGGCTGCACTCGACAGATTATCAAGTATTCACGAAGCTGTCGACTACCTTAAAGCCAATTTTAAATGGAACAAAAGCGAAGCAGCCGAAAAATTTGTTCAATTGGTCAAACGACGGTTCTCATGAGCAAACTCTACCTGGTACCTACACCCATTGGCAATCTCGAAGACATCACCTTCAGGGCTGTTAGAATATTGAAGGAGGTAGATCTGATTCTGGCCGAGGATACCCGTACCTCCTACCACCTTTTGAGACATTACGAAATCACCACCAAACTTGCATCTCACCACAAATTCAATGAACACAAAATGGTGGAAAGAATTGCAGACCAGATTTTGGGTGGTGATTCCATTGCCTTGATATCAGATGCAGGAACACCTTCTATCTCTGATCCGGGATTTTTACTGGTAAGAACATGTCTGGATAAAGGAGTCGAAGTAGAGTGTTTGCCTGGCGCAACGGCTTTCGTTCCGGCGCTCGTGAACGCAGGATTCCCGAGCGATAAATTCTGTTTCGAAGGCTTTCTTCCTCAGAAAAAAGGGCGGGAAAAAAGAATGAATGAGCTTGAAAAAGAGAGCCGTACGATGATTTTCTACGAATCACCATTCCGGCTTATCAAGTTGTTGGAACAGATAAAAGCAC
This sequence comes from uncultured Tangfeifania sp., assembly GCA_964528535.1. Classification (GTDB taxonomy): domain Bacteria; phylum Bacteroidota; class Bacteroidia; order Bacteroidales; family Prolixibacteraceae; genus CAINVV01. Next base: position 7,101 of record CAZGSQ010000032.1, read on the forward strand.
ATTTTGGACCCGATAGGAAGGTCTCTGTCTCAAGAGAGCTTTCCAAAATGTTTGAAGAAAATTTCAGAGGAACCTGTGCAGAAGTATTGGTCCACTTTTCGTCCAAGGTAATAAAAGGGGAAATTGTTGTGGTTGTGGAAGGTAAAACCCCGTCAAAAAAAGAGGAAGAGGAGGAGGAAGAATGAAGTATACCCATCTGTTCTTCGATCTCGACAACACGCTTTGGGATTTCAATGCCAATTCATACGACGCCTTGCTTGCTACCTTCAGGAAGATGGAGCTGCTGGAGAAAATTGGTGATTTCGATCACTATTTTTCCGTGTACCATGACGTAAACGATAGGTTATGGGCACTTTACCGCGAAAACAAGATCTCAAAGAACTTGCTGCGGGGGCTTCGCTTTGAAGAGTCACTCGAGTTGAACCTGACACCGATGCCTGGCATTGGAGAGCAGCTCAACGATGTCTACCTGACCGAAATGCCCAAACAATTAAAATTGGTACCTGGGGCAAGGAAGGTGCTTGACCATCTTCACCACAAATACAAGATGGCCATTGTCACCAACGGTTTCAAGGAAGTTCAGGCGGACAAGCTGTTGCAAACCGGATTGCAAAAATATTTCGACAAGTTGATCATCTCCGAAGAGGTTGGGGCACAGAAACCACACCGCAAAATCTTTGAACATGCGGTCAAATCAATGAATGCACCAAAAAAGAAGAGTCTGATGATAGGCGATTCGTGGGATGCCGATATCGTCGGAGCCAGACAGTTCGGCATGGACCAGATCTACTATTGTCCTGATCCTGAGAATATGCCATCTCCTGAAGAGTTGGCTGAAAACAGTACCCCGAAATGTACTACCCAAATTATCACCCATCTGGAACAATTGGTGGAGATGCTTTAAGCTTCGAAAAACATCACTTCTGTCAAAACCATGGAACTTTACATCGACCTTATCCCGAAAGGAAAAAAATCAAATTTCACTTTACTGATTGGTGTCATATCCATCACCATCCCTGTTGTCTATCTTGTTCTGAGAATGATGGGTGAGAATGAAAAACGGTACACCCAATTGCCCATGATGATTTATCTTTTCATGTATGGTCTCCATGGCATCGTGTCCGGATTGGGTTATTCGTTCGAAAAATTCTTTGGATCAAAGTACATTCAAATAGACGAAGCCAGGATTGCTTTCAAAACAGGCTTGCTTACCAAGGCGCTTTCAATACCCTGGGACCAAATCAAATCCATAGAATACAAAACGAACTGGTTCCAAATCATTCACACCGATGGCTCAACTTCCAAGCTGAATTTGTCAGATCTGGAGTTTAAAATACTGATAGAGGTAAGGGATGCCATTGGTTTTATCGCCGCAGAAAAGGGCCTGATTCACAAATGATCATGAAAGAAAATTCCCCAAAACAATCCCGTTTTTACAAGAAATGGACCATCCGGCGGAAGCACAGATGGAAATATCTGCTGAGGCAAACAACCTATGATGTTGTCATTTGGATACTGTTCGGAATGATCCTGCTGGCAATGGGCAAAGGCTTTCAGGCGGGCACTCTTCCTCTGGCCAGGATTGGTCTGCCGATTCTGGTAATTGTTGTTGCAGGGATGATCAAAGCAAACTTCCAGTACAACCGCAATGAAAAAATTTACCAGACCTACCTCGAAGATGATCCGGGAATTGTTTTGGGAGTTATTGGATTGGAATCCGGAAAAGAGATGGTATGGGAAAATTTGACACTTCATCTTGAGGAGGAAAACTTGCTGACCATTCGGAACAACCTCTTTTGGTTGAACGAAGATCATCCTTCTGAGAAAGAAATGTTGGAATGCATGCAACTCTTGCAGGATGATCTTGAACGGCTGAACGAAAACAGTGCATTTGCAGCCTTCACGAAAGGCAAAATTATCTCACTTCAATTGTTTAACAATATAGATCCTTCCAGACCTATTGCTCAGCGACAGTTCTGATCCTGGATGGCCCATTCCAAGGTGCTGTGGGCGGCGCAATTTGAGTTTTCCGGATCCTCTTTGCTTCCTAAACAATGCTTTACATAATTATTAAGGCACACCCATTCCTTCAAAAATATTCTTTCAATTTGGGGTAACCTTCGCCTTGAATTTGGTATCAACGCTAAAACAGAGGTGACCATGGAAAACCAGAGAACTTTCCGGATTGGTCTTTCGATGGCAGGAGCCATTTCAGCCGGGGCCTATACCGCCGGGGTAATGGATTACCTGCTGGAGGCCCTGGAGAACTGGCAAGAGGCAAAAAATCTAGGTCTTCCAGGCGTACCCAAGCACGAGGTGGTATTGGAGGTGATGAGTGGTGCTTCGGCGGGAGGCATGACGGCAGTTGTCACAGCAGCAGCTATTCAGAAGCATTTTCCGCCTGTTCACCAACAGAATTACAGTGGGGATGCTGCCCATCAGAATCCGTTGTTCGATGCATGGGTTAATCTGACAGAAAAACCTGGTCGGGACATGATGAATCAGCTGCTTGATCTGGGCGACATCAGCGGGTCGCCCGACCTCAATCCCAACAAGGAGGTTCGTTCTGTGTTCAACTCCTTTTTTATCGGGGAGATCGCCGGACGAGTAATCGACACTACCGTGAAGGATCCAAGGGTCAAAAGAGCCTATATCGCAGACAATCTGGAATTGGTTACAACGCTCACCAACCTGCGGGGATTCAATTATGACCTGGAGTTCATCACTGAAGCCGGGAAAAGGGAAGACAGGATGACCATGCACAAAGATTTGCTCCATTTCCAGTGGAGTGCATCGGGTCAATACCAGCAGGATGGCAAAATTCCTTTCCATTTTGATACACCTGATGGCTTGAACAAGAAGCTTTTGGCGGATGCAGCCATTGCCACGGGGGCCTTCCCGGTAGGTCTGGCGCCAAAAATATTGACAAGAGATCCTAAATATATCAATGACAATCCCTTGTTGAAAATTACCCATGGAAACGAGCATGTCGTCAACCCAATAGCTGATTACACAGCCGTTTGTGTTGATGGCGGGGTCATCAACAACGAACCTTACGATCTGACTGAAATCTTACTGGTCAACAGGAGTAGTGCATCGCTCCGTGATGCTGCTGAAAGGGAGGCCTCACCGCCTCGTGGACTTGTCAAAAGTGCTTCAGAATTTGATACGGCGATCATCCTGATTGCCCCGTTTCCCAACTTCGAAGATCAGCCGGCAGCCAACTATTTTTGTTTGCAGTCGTTGAAAACCACTGCGGGCCAGCTTTTCAAAGCCATGCGCCAACAGCTGATGCTGAAGTCTGACATGCTTGAAAGGGCTTACGACGACAATGATTGTACACGTTTCATGGTAGCGCCTGTACGCACCAAAAATGGTGTCACGCAGAAAAATGGCATTGCGTGTGGTTCGGTAGGTGGATTCGGTGGATTCTTCAGTAGAAAATTCAGGATCCACGACTACATGCTTGGACGAAGGAACTGTCAGCGGTTCATTCAGGAATTTTTTTGTGTTCCGGTTTCGGCTTGCAATCCAATCATCGGATATGGATACGGAAATCTAACGCCTGCTGAATGCTGCCTCCTTCAGACGAAGAGTGCTCATGCATTCCCTATTTTGCCTGATATTAGAATAAACAGGCAGCGCGACTGCATCAGAAGACCCAAGGTAGAGGAGGAATTTGACTATCCATCGATCGGAATAAAATATTTGGTTGGATTGGAGAAAAAAATCAGGATTCGGTTTGGCGCAGTTTTAGATAATTTCAACAGGAATGCTGAGCCGGGAAAATTTATTTCTCAGAATCCACTGATGGTTAGGAAGATCAGGAAGAGATCGATGTTCCGTCAAAAAATTGTAAGACCCATAGAATCTATACTTTCCCGGGGATTCTTTGCCATTGGAAAGCGGGTGGCCAGAAATATCGCCGCAGAGAGATTTTTGGATGCTGTCATCTCCGATATGGATCAGAAAGGGTTGTTGATGAAGTAATTGCCGGGAGTCGTTGCACCAACGTGTGAGATTGAAGGGTAGGAGCGCACCATCGAATTAGGGTTTCAGTATTTCGTTTTTTGCTTACCTTCGTACCACAAATAAATGACCCACGGCGATCTACCCACTTTAATATTTTCTTTTATGCTTGTTAGACAGTTAAAATCAAAAATAGGGCATGTTCTGTTGCTCGTTGCCCTATTTGCATTGTTTGTATCCAAGGGTTATGCTCAGGAGCAGTACAAGGAGAACAAAAAGGTTGTCGCTGTAGAGGAGTTCAAAGGCGGAACTTTTTATCCTGTCCGGGCATACGACCAGGTGGAATCTTCAAAAAATCCAAAAAATATCATCCTGTTTATAGGGGATGGAATGGGTCTTGCCCATGTTTATGCTGCCATGACAGCCAATGGCGGTTCACTTTTTCTTCAGAATTTCATCCATTGCGGGTTTTCAAAGACCTACTCTGCATCAGATTACATCACCGATTCAGGTGCAGGTGGAACGGCATTGGCTTGCGGTGTAAAAACCTACAACGGTGCCATCGGCGTGGGGCCGGATAAAAAATCTGTTCCGAACATTCGCGAGATGGCTGAACAGAAAGGATTGAAAACCGGACTCGTCAGTACTTCTGCCATCAACCACGCTACTCCGGCCTCGTTTTTGGCACATCAGGCTTCAAGGAATAACTACGAGGAGATCGCTGCTGAATTTTTGAAAACTAACATCGATGTCTTCATCGGTGGTGGTGTTAAATTCTTCGAGAACCGCAAAGACGGAAGAAATCTCTCCAGGGAACTGCGCGACAAAGGGTACCAGGTTTTGTACAATATCGAGGATATTCAAAATGTGAAGTCGGGGAAACTGGCCGGTTTAACTGCCGAAGAGCACAATGCCGGGATGCCCGAACGCGGCGAGATGCTCGTTCCTGCCACGGAGACGGCCATACATCTTCTTTCGCAAGGGAACAAAGGTTTTTTTCTGATGGTGGAGGGTTCAGAAATCGATTTTTTGGCACACAACAACCATGCTCCGGGAGTTATTCGCGAAACACTTGACCTCGACCGTGCCATTGGGAAAGCCCTCTCTTTTGCCGCCAAAAACCGCGAGACTCTGGTCATTGTTACAGCTGACCATGAAACAGGTGGCATGACCATCAACGAGGGAAACAACAAAACAGGGGATGTCACCGCGAAGTTCTCGAGTCCCGAACATACGGGGGTGTGTGTCCCCATATTTGCCTTTGGACCAGGTGCCGCACAGTTTGGTGGATTCATGGAAAACACTGCGATTGCCAGAAAAATGATGAAATTGCTGGGCTTAAATTGAAATGGCTTGCCGGTAAGAACTACTAATGATTTGAAGGTCAAACTTGTTTTTATTCCAGTCAGTCGGCAATTGTTATCTTTTTCCCGAATATCTCGACCAAGTCACCTTTGCGAAGTTTCGCACGCTTCCTCGACTCAGGCATGCCATTTAGCCTGACCTCTCCATTGTCTACCATCATCTTTGCCTCACCACCCGAGGAGGCAATGCGCAAAAGTTTAAGCATCTTGATCAGCTCAATGTATTCGGCTCCTTTTAAATTGTAGACCATGAGTGGAGATATGAGATATGAGATATGAGATATGAGATATGAGATGTTGTTGGTGACAATTTTAAAACATTAACATGCAATATTTTAGCCTTGTTTGGAGATCTTCTCCAGTTTGGTAAGGTCGGTGATTTTGATTTTTCGGCCATCCATGGCAATGAGTTTTTCTCCGGCAAAAGTCGAAAGGGTTCGTATGGCGTTGGAGGCAGTCATGTTGGACAGGCTGGCAAGATCCTCTCGTGAAAGGTAAACTTTAAGCGTTTGGTTGTCATTTTCGAACCCATATTTTTCTCTAAGAAACAGGATCGATTCGGCCAAACGGCCTCGAATGTGTTTTTGCGTAAGACTGACGGTCCGGTGGTTGGATTGTCCCAACTCGAGGGCAAGATCTTTGAGCAAGGCGAGTGAAAAATTGCTGTTTTTCAACAGAATATGGTAAAGTATATCGGGAGGGATGGTCACAATTTCCGAGTCTTCGATGGCAATGGCAGTTCCATTGTGGGGTTCTCCTGCCAGGAGTGAACGGTAACTTATCAACCCATTTTCAGTAAACATTCTGATAATCTGCTCTCTGCCACTTATCCCTTCCTTGATAAGTTTTACTTTTCCTGAAGAGAGATATTGCATCCCGGCAGGAGCTTCTCCTTCCATAAAAATGTAATCGTTCTTCCTGAAACGCGAGATGGAGCTGTTTGCTTTCAAGATGGACATCTCGTCGGAAGTAAGCAGATTAAAAATGCAGTTCTCCCCCTTGAATTGACTCTCAAAACCAAAATTATCGGACATTGACAAAAAAAATGTTTAATAACATCTCAAAAATAGTTATTTCTCCACTTATAACAAAATTGGGATCAGAATTGCGCACATGGATTCACCTATCTTCAAACTCGCTCCTGTTTCCAAACTCATAACTAACAACTCACCACCCGTCACTAAAAAGGATACCTTGCTACAATGGGCATTTTCCTTCCGAAGCCAAAAGCTTTGGAAGAGACCCTTAAAGTTGGAGGTGCCTGGAAGCGTTTGTATTCGTTCCTGTTGACCAGTAAAACAATTTTTCTGACGAAGGCTTCGTCGAATCCGGCAGCAATCAATTCCTGGATGCTCTTTGCCTGGTCGATGTACTGGAAGAGAATGGCGTCAAGCAGCTCATATTCAGGCAATGAATCCGAATCTTTTTGTCCCGGTCGAAGTTCGGCCGAGGGAGGTTTCAGGATACTATTTTCGGGAATGACCTCTTCCGTTTTGTTGATGAATCTTGCCAAATGGTACACTTCAGTCTTGTAAAGGTCGCCGAGAACTGATAATCCACCGTTCATGTCACCATACAAGGTGCCATAACCCACGGCAGCTTCACTCTTGTTGGAGGTATTGAGAAGGATGTATCCGAATTTGTTGGAAAAGGCCATGAGCAAGCTTCCGCGAATGCGGGCCTGGATGTTCTCTTCGGCAATATCTGAAGGTAATCCGCTGAACATTTGCGCCAAGGCATTGTCAAAAGCCATTGTCATTCCATGAATTGGAACAGTTTCGTAGGCCACTCCCAGCCGGTCGGCCAGCGCAACAGCATCATTGACAGAGTGGTCTGATGAATATTGTGAGGGCATCAGCAGTACTTTTACATGATCAGCCCCCAGGGCGCGCACAGCCAGCACCAATGTCAGCGCCGAATCGATTCCTCCTGATAAGCCAAGAGTAGCATTCTTGAAGCCTGATTTTCTGAAATAATCGGAGACACCCAGGACAAGGGCACTGTAAATTTTTTCCGAAGTTTCAGTTACGGGCTGAACTTCTAGTATTTCGGCAGAGCGCGTATCAATGACAGCAAAATCCTCTCTAAAATAGGCCAACTCTTTGATTACCTGACCTTGTGCATCAACCATGAGAGAGCCCCCATCAAATACCAATTCAGTTTGGGCCCCAACCTGGTTGACATATACAATTGGGACTTTGTATTTGACTGCATTTTCAATCAACAGCTCTTTCCTTAATTTTTCCTGGTGGTAGGAGAAAGGAGAAGCTGAAAGATTGATCACAACATCGGGATTTTGCCTGCAGTTTTCCTCCATTGGGGAGGTGGCGTAGAGGTTCTCCCTCCCAAAGGAATTCATCACTTTTTGATTGAACCAAAGATCTTCACAGATAGTAATGGCCAATTTTACCCCCTTGACCTCGATGAGGTTAAAATCTTTGTTGGACTCAAAATGACGGTATTCATCAAACACATCGTAGGTAGGCAGCAAAGTCTTGTGGTGGATGCTGCAAACCTGGCCATCGTTTAAGAAGAAGGCTGAGTTGAACAGCATTTTGCCCTTGGGACTTGGATTGATGCTTGGCCCACCTACCAGTGCGGCAATACCTTTGCAATGTTTGGCAATATTTTGAATAGCCTCCATGGCTTCTGTTATAAAGTCGAGCCGTTCCAAAAGGTCGTTTGGATAATATCCACAGACTGACAGTTCCGAAAATACAACCAGATCGGCTTCCCCTGCCTTTGCTTTTTGGATGGCAGCGATGATGCGGTCGCTGTTATCTTTAAAATTTCCAACATGGTAATTCAACTGTGCCAAAGCAATCCTCATTGGTCAAAATTTGCTGCGTTCATCAATAAAATAATTTTGAAGCCTTGTCTTTATTTTTGCAGGCCTATCGCACAAAAATAGATAATTTCACACCGGCAAGCAAAGAGTTTTCGGGCAATTCGTTGAGGCCCGCCTTGTCGACAATAAAATATGGTATCCATGATGACCCAGACAAAAAAATATGCCGCTTACATTCTTTTGGCTTTCATTCTAATTTCATGCCATCGTAATCCATTGGATGTTAATGTTTCCAACATCAATGTCAATCTAAAAATTGCAAGGTTGGACCAGGATCTCTTCAAAGTAACACCCGAAAATGTTGGGGAGATGGTTCCGGAATTTCAAAAGAAATTTGAACCTTTTTTTGAAGTTTACAACCGGGAGGTTTTGGCCATCGGCAATTCACACGATTCGCTCTACGCCGGCTACCTTCTGACTTTTGTTAGGGATTCAACCATTGTTCAGGCAAAGCAGCTGTCGGATTCACTATTTTATAATTTTCAGACCTTTGCTACTCAACTCGAACTTGCCTTCAAACATTATCTTTACTATTATCCGGAAGGACAAATTCCGCAGATTTATACCTATTTGTCGGGATACAACCAGTCTATTGTTACCGTTCAGGATCTACTTGGGGTGAGTCTCGACAACTACCTGGGATCGAATTGCCGTTTTTACCGGCAACTTGGATTGGCAGCGTACAAAGTACACAACATGAATCCTGGGAAGCTTGTATACGATGCATTGTACGGATGGGCTTCACAAAAATTTGAATACAAGGGGAATACCGAAAATTTGGTTTCAGAGATGATTCACCAGGGCAAATTGTATTATTTTTTGGATGCCATGTTTCCACAAGAGCCCGACAGCATGAAAATTGGCTTTAGCAAGGCGCAATTGAGCTGGTGCCAAGATCATGAGCAGGAGATGTGGAGTTACCTTGTAGAACAGAAAATGCTTTTTTCAGGAGATTGGATGCTCAGAACCAGATTTCTCAATCCTGCCCCTTTCACGACTCCCTTTGGACAGAAGTCTCCCGGAAGGACGGGGGTCTGGATAGGTTGGCAGATTGTTAAAAGCTACCTGAAAAAAAATCCCTCTGTCAGCCTGAGAAGCCTGATGGCTGAAAGGGATTACCACAAGATTCTCAACGAATCGGGTTATGCCCCCGATTGAGAAGTATTATTTTAAAAATAATTAAGTTAAATAGCATTTCTGATACTGCTGTAAAAAACAAATAAAAAAGTTATTTGTTATCCCTCAAAAGAACTAATCCTTGTAACTTTGGAAGTTGCATGGCGTAAATTGAATCATCCATTAATGCTTACTAAATATGGCAAAAAGAATAGGTATTTTAACGGCGGGTGGCGATTGCCCCGGATTGAATGCTGCCATTCGTGGGGTTGGTAAAACGGCCATCCTGAGCCATGGGATGGAGGTCATAGGTTTCAATGCAGGATACAGCGGTTTGATCTGGAAGGAATATGTTGAACTGGATGAGTCTAAACTTTCAGGCATTCTGACTGTAGGAGGGACGATTCTCGGGACCTCACGTGAGAAACCTTTTAAAATGGAGAAGGGGGAGGAGACCAATGAAAAGCCTGCCCTGATCAAGAAAAATTACCAGGATCTTGGACTCGATTGTGTGGTCTGTATCGGGGGAAACGGCACCATGAAGACGGCTGCCCAGTTGCAAAAATTGGGCATCAATGTCATTGGAATTCCTAAGACTATCGACAATGACGTCTTTGGAACCGAGATAACCTTCGGCTTTGACTCGGCGGTGACCATTGCCACAGAGGCCATTGACAGGCTGCATACCACAGCCAATTCACACCAGAGAGCCATGGTTATCGAAGTGATGGGACACGATGCCGGTTGGATTGCCTTGTATGCAGGATTGGCCGGTGGTGGAGATATTATCCTGATTCCGGAGATTAAGTACAACATGAACAGTGTCTGCAAGGCCATTGAGACCCGGTTCTCCATGAAGAAACCCTATTCGATAGTGGTCATTGCGGAAGGGATCGCACATCCTTCCAACCAGTCGGCTTCGGCCTACCTAGCGGAGCGAATCCAGACGCTTACCGGAATTGAAACACGTGATACCCGTTTGGGTTACATTCAGCGGGGTGGAAGTCCGTCAGCTATGGATCGTATTCTGGCAACGCGCTATGGCGCCTTTGCGGCAGAACTGATTGCCAACAATGACTATGGACAGATGGTTGCCGTTAAAAATGGGAAAATTGTAGCTGTTCCGCTCGAAAAAGTGGGTGGAAAACTTAGCCTCGTAGATCCGAATGACCCATTGATCGAAAAGGCCAGAAATATGGGGGTATATTTTGGGGATGAATAATCTTTCCGAATGATCTGTAACTTTTGCCTTGTTGGAACCATCGAGAATTTTTAGATGTTGAATTTTGGATTTTAGATTTGTTGTTTGTATTGTCATTTTTTTAGTTTTGTAAACTTATTGTATAAATTTGAAGCCTGAAACATCCTTTTGTACGTATAAACAGACTATTGCATCGTTATAAGCCAGAAATAATAATTTTTTTAAATTGTCAGATATGAAATTTTCAGTTAGATTTTTCGCTCTTGCCCTGATTCTATTTTTGGGAACAAGTGTGGTTGCGCAGACAACTACCGAGATGGTGTTTGAGACCCTTGACCATGATTTTGGCAAAATCAAAGAAGATGCCGGATTGGCCAATTTTAACTTCAATTTTAAAAACAACGGAAAGGTACCGTTGGTGATTGCTGCCGTTAATGCATCCTGTGGATGCACCACCCCCGAATGGAGCAAAGAACCCGTACTTCCTGGTAAGTCAGGCTTCATCAAGGTCTCCTACAACCCACTGAACAGACCAGGAGTCTTCAACAAGACTGTGACAGTTGCTGCCAACGTCCCAAATGGTTCATTGGTTCTGAAGATTGCCGGTGAAGTGGTTCCGAAAACGCTTTCCATCAACGAACAGTACCCTGTAGATCTTGGAAAAGTCAGAATGTTGAACAACAACCTCTCCTTCGTTAGAATCAAAAACAACGAGGTGAAGACCGACTCGCTCAAAGTGATCAATGTTTCCGGGGGGAAGCTGAGAATCGGATTCAAAGGAGTACTTGCCCATTTGACTGTCAAAGCGGTGCCTGAGAATCTCGAACCAAACGGGACAGGCTTTCTGGTTATCTCGTATGATGGTTCCAAAATTACGGAGCTTGGCTTTCAGCAGGCAAGAGTTTACCTGGTCTTCAATGGGGAGGAGAACTACAATTATGGTGTCAATGTAACAGCTACTGTAGAGGAAGATTTTTCAAAACTCTCTCAGAAAGAGCTTCAAAACGCACCTTCCATCGACTTTAACCAACGTGTCTACGAATTTGGTGAAGTACCTGAAGGCACGAAAGTCGAATATACTTTCAAAATTCTCAACAAAGGGAAGAGTGATCTTCTGATCCGCAGTGTAAAGGCATCTTGTGGCTGCACGGCCGCCAATCCGGCATCCAATGTGGTTAAATCCGGTGCAAACACTGACCTTAAAGTAGTGTTCGATTCCAATGGGAAAGTTGGATTGCAAAACAAAACCATCACCATTATCTCCAATGATCCCAATTCGGCTACCTCCATTCTGAGGATATCCGGAAATGTGGTCAAAAAGAATTAAGATGTTTCATCCGGAGAACGATCCGAAATTTACCGGACTTAACGTTGGCAAAGGCATAGAACAGCCTCAGGCGGTAAGTTCAGAATCTGTTCATCGTTTTCTGAAGAAGAGCCATCGTGCGGAGTTGTCGGTGGAAGATTATTGCATTGGAATTCTGGGAGGTAACAGAACCATTCTGAGCAGGGCAGTTACGCTGATAGAAAGCAACAGGCCGGATCATCAGATCATAGCTCAAAAAATCATTGCACACTGTCTTCCACTGTCTGGCAAATCTGTCCGTATTGGAATCACCGGTGTGCCGGGAGCCGGGAAAAGTACTTTCATTGAGTCATTTGGGATGCACCTCACCTCATTGGGAAAGAAGATTGCAGTGCTGGCCATTGATCCCAGTTCCGAGCGGTCAAGAGGCTCTATATTGGGTGATAAAACCAGGATGGAGGAGCTTTCAGCCAATCCCGATGCGTACATACGCCCCAGTCCTGCTTCAGGTTCTCTGGGAGGCGTGGCCCGGAAAACCAGGGAGACCATTGTATTGTGTGAAGCCGCAGGTTTTGATACCATTTTGATTGAAACAGTTGGCGTAGGGCAATCAGAAACGGCTGTTCATTCCATGGTCGATTTTTTTCTGCTGCTGCAGATTGCAGGGGCAGGTGATGAGCTGCAAGGGATCAAACGCGGTATCATGGAGATGGCAGACATCATCGTCATCAACAAGGCGGATGGAGACAACCTCCAACGAGCCAAAACGGCTGCTGCCTTGTACCGCAACGCACTGCATCTTTTTCCACAATCCCAATCGGGGTGGAATCCACCTGTCCAAATTTGCTCCTCCCTGCGAAAAACCGGGATCGACGAAGTTTGGCAATCTCTGGCAGACTATTTCATTCTGGTAAGGGAAAATGGGTATTTCTCAGACAGGAGAGCTTCTCAGGCAAAATTCTGGATGTTCGAAACGATTGAGGAGTGCCTGAAGCGTAATTTTTACCAGAATTTGGAGGTCAGGAGTGCGCTCTCTTCGCTCGAGCCAAAAGTTTCGGGCGATCAATTGAGTCCATTTGTCGCGGCTCAGCTGTTGCTCGAAAAATATTTTGATACCATCAGCAAACAATAAGGAGTCCTTCAGAAAATGTTTTCTATTTTTGAACTCTTCAAACAAACCCCGGGTTGATGATCAACCCTTAAACAAGAATTGTCAGATGATTAAAAAAATGTTGTTTTTGGGATTGATAACCTACAGTATCATCTCGTGTGCCAAACCCGATAAATTTGTCGTCAACGGAGAGATCAAGGGGAAGGAGAGTGGCAAAATTCAGCTGATGAAATTTACGGATGGCAAATGGGTGACCGAAGATTCGACCAGTGTTGTAAAAGGTAAATTTCAGTTGAAGGGTAAGGCCGATTTGCCGGAACTTCGCATCATAGCCATGGGTCAGCGCGAAATGGTGGCCCAGTTTTTTGCCGAGAATGGAAACATGACGTTGCAGGCATACGCTGACAGTCTGGACAAGACGGTTGTCAAAGGTTCGCAATCCAATGATGAGTTCAGCATCTACCAGAAGGAGTTAAAGGATCTTTCGAAGGAGGCTCAGGGAATGCAACAGAGATATGGGGCGGCCCAATCTTCTGGTGACCAGGAAGGTATGAAAAAAGCACAGATTGACTATGAAGTGATGGTTCAGAACCTCACGGTGTATGCCAAAAATTTTATCCGTTCTCACAAAAAATCAACAGTTTCGCCTCTTGTAGCCATGATGCAGTTTGGTCAGACCATCAAGGCATCGGAGATTGATACCCTGATAGCCTTCCTTGATCCTTCTGTTCACGCCTCCATCTATGTGACAGAATTAAAAAAAATAGCAGATAAAATGAGAACCACCGAAGTTGGTTCCCTCGCTCCGGATTTCACCCTGCCAACCCCGGATGGAGGAACATTTTCGCTTTCAGCAACCAAAGGCAAATTCGTGATGATCGACTTCTGGGCCGCATGGTGTCAGCCTTGCCGACAAGAAAACCCCAATGTGGTGGCACTTTATGGAAAATACAAAGACAGGGGATTTGATGTGGTGGGCGTGTCTCTCGACCGCGAGAAGAATGCATGGATCAAGGCCATTGCAGATGATCAGCTCGTATGGCATCAGGTTTCGGAATTGAAATTCTGGCAGAGCGAAATCGCACAAAAATACGGAGTAACCGCCATCCCCTGCACCTTCCTGCTTGACAAAACAGGAAAGATAATTGCCAAAAACCTGAGAGGTGAAGATCTTGCCAGGAAGTTGGAGGAGTTGATGGGTAAATAATACGGCTAAACAGGAGTCTGGATCCGTGGAACATCGTTCACCTGGTATCCGTCCATGCAAATTCGACCTTCTCAGGCGATGCTCCCGCAACTGCCGAAGGGTCGAATTTGTTTTTTCTTTGATCATTCTTCGCACAACAACGCAACCTTTTGGATCATACCTTGCATCTTACGTTGGGTCACGAATCCTATTGTACTTAAATATCTTTCATAACAGGATTTAATTTCGTTCTTTAACAACTTTTATCGACTTTTGAGAAGATTATTTTGTTTAATTAGAACCATCAATTCAAAACCTTTATCTGATTGTTAAAGTGGCCCAGTTAGAAGAGATCATATACAAATGCCGGGAGGAGGACAGTGGAGCCCAGACTTCGTTGTACCGTCTTTTTTCCGCCAAGATGTACGGGGTCTGTCTGAGGTATGCCAAGGACTCTTTCGAAGCCGAAGATATTCTGCAAGAGGGTTTTGTAAGGGTCTTTACCAAGATCAGACAGTACGAGTTCAAAGGGTCTTTCGAGGGTTGGATGAGAAGGATCATGGTCAATACTGCACTGGAGAAATTCAGAAAGCACGACAGGCTCTATCCGATTGAGGAGATGAAAATTTATGAGTCAACAGAATGGGTTGATGACACCATCTCTTCGATCACCGCAGACGATCTGATGCGAATTATTCAGGAGTTGCCGCCTCAATACAGAATGGTTTTCAACCTTTTTGCCATTGAGGGCTACTCTCACCAGGAGATAGGTGAAATGATCAATATCTCGGAAGGTACCTCAAAATCAAACTTGTCGAGGGCAAGGGTGATCTTACAAAGGAAGGTAGCAGAAAATTTTGGAACCGATAAAAGAATGGTAAAATAAGTATGACAACGGAAAATCATCGTATAGATCAACTCTTTAAAGAGAAACTGGGGAATTTCGAAAAGAATCCTCCGGTTGTTCTTTTTGACAAGATCAGCGAAAAAATGGTTTTGCGTGGAAAGGTCAGAAGGATGAACCAATTCAAGTCGGCCATCAGTGTTGCAGCGGCGACCATTTTGATACTTCTGGCGGGTTGGTACACCATCGACCGGAACCAGATTGCCAACAATGATCTCCCAGCACAATTCAACCAGCAAAATACTCAGCCCGAGCAGAATTTGACAAAATTGCCTCAGTCCAATACCGTAGCTGAAACGCCCGCCAAGGCCAACCAGCAAAAATCAGGCAGTGCCTTTGCGGGCCTGACTGTCAGGAAACCGGATACAGGACAGAAGAATGGAAAGAGATTAAATAATCCGGTTGCTGTCAATAGCCTGATGGTTGAGGCAGACAGTCAGGTCAAGGTTGCCGTCTCAAATAGTGGCACATCAGATAAAATCGGGGAGAAGGAGAATCCCAACTTGAAGAAAGAGTCATTTCAGTCAGAGGCTGGAACCAAAAATATCCCAAAGAAGGGTGATCCACTCTATTTTGCCAATGCCAATGTTACTCCTGCGGGTCAGGCCAAAGGGGCGAGGAAAGCCAATTGGGCAATCAAGGCTGAGGTCTCTCCCATGTTTGGGTCGCAAATACAGTCGGGGAGCTCCAATGTCAATGCGAAATCGATAAGCACCATCAGCGGTGGAATGATGGCCTCCTACAAACTGAACGACAGGATCACGATCAGTTCAGGAATACGCTATTCACAAATGAAGCAGGGCTCGCATCTGGATTATACCTTGAGTAAAACATCGGGCATCACCTATTTGCAACCGGTCGAAAAGGATGCCAATATTTCGAGGGATGTTTCACTTTACCTGCCGGCAGTCTCCAGCATTGTCTATTCCAATGGAATGCAAAGTACTGCCAACACTGTTTTTGCCTCAGATATCTCTCAGGATTTTAAGTACCTCGAAATTCCTATTCAGGCAACGTACAAGCTGTACAAAATGATGGACAACAAACTCTCCGTAGGCATCAGCGGGGGTATCAGTACCAATTTCCTGGTAGGTAATTTTGCTTCGATCACAGAGAATGGGATTACTTTGTCAAATGGAAATACAAATAACATCAGGAACGTGCTCTATTCCGGCTCTGCAGGTCTCGAACTTGGTTATGATCTGGGTAAAAATCTGGTTTTGACAGTGGAACCAAGGGTGAAACAATACCTGCACTCCGTAAGCAGCAACGATCTTGTTAATTTTAAACCACAACAATTGGGGATTTTTACTGGAATTACCTACTCCTTCAATTAATCCCCTTTCTCCTTTTTCCTTTCTCCCCCTCTTCCAACTCCAAACTTTCAATTGCATAATTTCATTGTTCGCTTCAACCTAAAAAGGTATCTTCGCAAATTCTAGCAGTCGTTAATTTTGAAGTCGTAAATAATGAAAAAATCCGGATTTTTGCTGTCTAAGTTGGCCATATTCTTCTCGATGGTAGCCATTTGCGTAATCTCATGCGGTCTGTTTATCAATTCTGATACGATCCAGCCAAAGGTGGCAGAACCGGTGCGATCGTACAATACACCCGTAGAAATACCGGCTTCCCTTGCATTTGCAGGCGAAAAAATTGCCTTGGGAAATTTTGATGTTCGGGAAGCTTTGGATCGCGAGTTGCTGGTTAACAGCTATTTTCAATCACAGACGATTCTTTACCTTAAAAAGGCCAAACGTTATTTCAATTTGATTGAGCCGATTTTAAAAAAGAACAACATCCCCGATGATTTCAAGTACCTCTCTTTGGCTGAAAGTGGGTTTCAGGAACGGATTACTTCTCCGGCCGGAGCCGTGGGTCTTTGGCAATTGATGAAAAAGGCTGCGATCGAAAATGGACTTGAAATCAGCAACGAGGTAGACGAGCGATACAACATGGTTAAATCGACCGAAGCTGCCTGCCGGTACCTGAACCATTCGTACAGACAGTATGGCAGCTGGATTGTCGTGGCTGCCTCTTACAACGCAGGAGTCAGCGGAATTAAAAGGCAGGCAGATCTGCAGGACAGCAGAAATTACTTCGATCTGCTCTTGAATGAGGAGACTTCCAGGTATGTATACCGCATTCTTGCTTTGAAGCAGATTCTGGAAAATCCCGAAAAATATGGGTTTAAAGTTACAGAAGAGGAGAAATATCCACTACTCGTTTGCAAGGAGATTGCAGTGAATGGTACTATTGCGAATTTGTCCGACTATGCCCGCAAACAGGGTATTAATTTCAAGATTCTCAAGTATTTTAATCCCTGGCTGAGACAGTCCTATCTTAAAAATCCTGCCAGAAAGAGTTATCTGCTAAAGATTCCTGAACCCGGTACACGTACATTTGAGCTGGCAAATAACTGAATTTGAATCCGATGGATGGTGATGAAAAAATTGTAGTCAGGGGAGCCAGAGAGCACAACCTGAAAAACATATCAGTTTCGATTCCGCGGAACAAACTCACCGTCATTACCGGATTGAGTGGCAGTGGAAAATCATCGCTGGCTTTCGACACCATTTATGCCGAAGGACAGCGCCGCTACATTGAGACCTTCTCTGCCTATGCCAGAAGTTTCCTGGGGAATATGGAACGGCCCGATGTCGATGAGATTTCAGGTCTTAGTCCTGTGATCTCCATAGAACAGAAAACCACAAACAAAAATCCGCGGTCGACAGTAGGAACTGTGACTGAGATCTATGATTTCCTGCGGCTGCTTTTTGCGAGAGCCGGTGAAGCCTTCTCCTTCAATACGGGAGAAAAAATGGTGAAATATACGGACGATCAGATCATC
This sequence comes from uncultured Tangfeifania sp., assembly GCA_964528535.1. Lineage (GTDB taxonomy): Bacteria > Bacteroidota > Bacteroidia > Bacteroidales > Prolixibacteraceae > CAINVV01. The sequence continues at coordinate 24,954 of CAZGSQ010000032.1, forward strand.
GACCTTATTCTGGCGGATTACTGCAACAAGCGAACCATTCTCCTTGCTCCCGTCGTCAAGGGGCGGAAGGGGCACTACCGTGAACTCTTCGAACAAATTCGCCGGAGGGGATTTCTCCATGCAAGGGTCGATGGGGTCATCGTGGAACTGACACATGGTTACAAAGTCGACAGGTACAAGAGTCACCACATCGAGATGGTGATTGACAAGCTGGTTGTGGAGGAGAAAGACCGCAAGAGACTGCGCGAATCGCTCGACAGGGCCATGAAACACGGAGAGGGAATTGTGATGATTCTCGACCCCGATTCGGAATCTGTCAGGTACTTCTCCCGGCACCTGATGTGCCCGACCACAGGTATCTCTTACAACGACCCTGCTCCCCATAGTTTCTCCTTCAATTCGCCCCAGGGGGCCTGTCAAAAATGCAACGGTCTTGGTGAAATCAATGAGATCGATTATGCCAAGATCGTACCAGACCCCGACTTGTCCATCTTCCAGGGAGGGATCGCACCCCTTGGTCCTTACAAAAACACCATCATCTTTTGGCAGTTAGAGGCACTTGCAGAGAAATATAATTTCACGCTCAAGACCCCGGTGGGAGAGATAGATGAATCGACGCTCAATGCCATTTTGCATGGCACAGGAGAGCGGATTCAGCTCAAAAATTCACCGCTCGGAAGTTCCATTGAATACATGATGTCTTATGAAGGAATTGTCAAATATGTGGTGAATGAGAAGAGTGACAATCTCTCCAGGAGTGCCCAAAAATGGGCCGATCAGTTCCACAAGACTTGTTTGTGCCCGGAATGCATGGGCCAGCGTCTTCAAAAGGAGCCACTTCATTTCAAAATTGACGGAAAGAATATTGCCGAACTGGCCCAAATGGATATCAGCGAACTCTCCGGCTTCTTTTCAGGAATTGGGGAGCGAATGAGCAAGAGGCAGTTGCTGATTGCTTCTGAAGTTAACAAGGAGATTTCGACACGGCTTAGCTTTCTGCTCGATGTTGGCTTAAATTACCTTTCACTCGACCGTCCTTCGGCCACTCTTTCTGGCGGGGAATCGCAACGCATACGCCTGGCTACCCAGATAGGATCGCAACTGGTCAATGTACTTTACATCCTGGATGAGCCAAGTATCGGACTTCACCACCGTGACAACCTGCGCCTGATCCATTCCCTCCAGCAGTTGCGCGATACGGGGAATTCGGTTGTGGTCGTTGAGCACGACCGCGACATGATGCTTCAGGCGGATTACCTGATCGATATGGGGCCCCATGCCGGCCGTTTTGGGGGAGAGGTAGTTGCATCAGGTACACCTGAAGAGGTGTTGAAGATAGATACCCTCACCTCTCAATATCTGAAAGGTTTGAAAGAAATAGTCGTTCCACAGTCTCGCAGAACAGGCAATGGCAAAGTGCTGAGCCTTCAAGGAGCATCCGGCAACAACCTCAAAGCGATTGATGTAGACTTCCCGTTGGGAAAATTTATCTGCGTTACTGGAGTTTCCGGCAGTGGAAAATCAACACTGATCAATGAGACCCTCCTGCCCATCCTGAGCCAGCATTTTTACAAGTCACTCGATGATCCCTTGGGATACGCATCCATTGTAGGCATTGAACATCTCGACAAGGTGGTCCAGGTAGATCAATCGCCCATTGGCCGTACACCCCGTTCTAATCCCGTGACCTATTGCGGTGTTTTTACCGAGATCAGGACACTCTTCACACTTCTGCCTGAGGCGAAAATAAGGGGTTACAAACCTGGCCGATTCTCATTCAACGTAAAAGGTGGCCGGTGTGAGGCATGCGAAGGGGCCGGACTAAAAACCATTGAGATGAATTTCTTGCCGGATGTCTATGTCCACTGCGACAAGTGCAATGGCCGGCGATACAACAGGGAAACCCTGGAGATCCGCTACAAAGGCAAATCGATAAGCGATGTGCTGGACATGACCATCCAGCAAGGCGTCACCTTCTTCGAAAATATTCCTCCAATTGTACACAAGCTCAAGACCATCGAAGAGGTAGGACTCGGCTACATCACCCTGGGACAAGCCTCTACCACCCTTTCGGGAGGAGAAGCCCAGCGGGTTAAACTGGCGACAGAACTGAGCAAGCGCGACACAGGCCGCACACTCTACATCCTCGATGAACCAACCACCGGGCTCCATTTCGAAGACATCAGGGTACTGCTTGGTGTGTTGGACAAACTTGTCGACCGCGGCAATACTGTCATTGTGATCGAACACAACATGGAGGTCATCAAAATGGCTGACCATATCATCGACATTGGCCCGGAAGGCGGACGCGAAGGTGGAAAATTACTTTGCACTGGTACCCCGGAAGAGCTGGTAAGCTACGAAGATTCCTACACGGCAAAATACCTGAAGGAGGAGTTAAAGGCCAAAACAAGACCCAGCTAATTCAAGGTATGAGTTATGAGGTATGAGTTATGAGGTATGAGATCCCAAATTTGGTTTGAGCGTTCTTTCCTTTTTCCCTTAACTCCGTTTTGTAACAATATTTTACTTTCTTCGTTTACATGGTATGAATAACACCGACCCCATTGTCATCGAAATGTTTTATACCCTGACCTGTCCCAATTGCAGGGTGCTTAAACGCATGTTAAAGGAAGTATTGCCTGAATTTGGTGACAAGTTCAAATTTGAAACAACGCTGGCAAATTTGCCGGTAGGAATGTTAAGAACCATGAAATTAGGAATATACGCAGTCCCAACACTGTTGGTTAACAATAAAATTGTTTTCAGGGAGGTACCTTCGAAACAAGATTTGATTGATAAACTTAAAACTTATTGAGTATGGAAGCAAAGAAAAAACTAAGGTGTCCGCTGGGTGTACCGGGAGGTATCATTGCAGCATTAATAGGCCTTTCAGGAATTATCTGTAGTTTGATGCATACCGATCAGCCTTATGCATGGCATGGGTTTGCCGTCTCTCTGGCACTGTTCCTGTTAGCTGGACCATTCGTACGCATTACCATGATGGTTCACTCGGCCAACGACCGCCTCGATGAACTGGAAAGCAAAATAGACAAGAAATAGTTTTCAATTCTCAGAACGAATAATTTAGCCCCGGAAATATCCGGGGTTTTTTTATGCTGCGAAATCACAGCTTGTACTTTTTCTGTAAATTTGAGCTATTCTTGAAAAGAGCGGCATGAAAAACATCGAAATTTACTGTGTCAACACAGGGGAAAGCGAATACTTTGCAATGGGGACGACGCTGGCCGAAATAGCCCGGACAATGAGAATTTCCCTTGCTGGATCCATCTGCGGAGCCTATGTCAACCATCGTGTTAAACCGATGGATTTTGAACTGGTGAAGCCCAAGCAGATCGAATTTTTTGATTACTCCAACCGCAATGGGCAGCGGATCTATCTGCGAACCTTGTCTTTTGTATTTTATGTTGCCGTAAAAAATCTTTGGCCAGAGGCAAAACTTAAGATTGATCATGCCATCTCCAAGGGGTACTATTGCAGTATAGAAGAGTTGGATCATCCCATAACGGAGGAAGATATCTGGCTCATCAAGGAAGAGATGAAGAGTCTGATTCATCAGAATCTGCCGATAGAAAGAAAAACAATGCTGACAGACAAGGCAGTTGAGTTATTTGAACAGGAAGGACTACCGAGGAAGGCCGAACTATTTAGATCTTATGGCCGTCTTTATGCACCTGTTTATGAGTTGAATGGACATTTTAATTTCTTTTATGGTCACCAGCTCACCTCTACGGGACAAGTAAATAAGTTTGGTTTGGAAAAATATTATGATGGATTGTTGCTTCGCTTCCCCAAACCACACAACATGGACGAGCTGGAACCTGCAATTGAACAGGACAAACTTTTTGGCATATTCAGGGAACACAAGTTAAGAGCCAGTTTATTGGGTGTCAATGATATTTCGCATCTGAACCAAATGACTTCGAAAGGAGAAGCGGGAAATGTGATCAAAGTATCGGAGGCGCTTCACGAAAAGAAAATTGCGGAGATTGCCACGCTCATCACCGACAGGCACGAGCAGGTTAATCTTGTCTTGATTGCAGGCCCTTCAAGTTCTGGGAAAACGACCTTCAGCAAGCGGCTCAGTGTTCAATTGGCCGTAAATGGATTGCATGCTATACAAATATCGCTCGATGACTTCTTTGTCGACAGGGATCACACCCCTCTTGATGAGGACGGTTCACTTGATTTTGAGGCCTTGGAGGCGATTGATGTGAAATTTTTTAACGAAATATTGCTTCAACTCCTCAACGGCGAAAAGGTTGAGATGCCAAGATTTAATTTCCAGTCTGGAGAAAGGGTCTTCAAGGGAGATTTTCTCAAGATGGAGAAGAATGATATACTGATTGTAGAAGGAATCCATGGCCTTAATCCCGAACTGGTTCCAATGATAGAACCGGAGAAGACTTACAAAATCTTCATCTCGGCTTTAACCCAAATCTCGGTAGACGAACATACCTACATACCTACAACTGATAACCGTTTGCTGCGCCGTATGGTACGTGATGCAAAATACCGTGGATACAGTGCTTCAAACACGATTCAACGTTGGCCGAGTGTGCGAAGGGGGGAGGAAAAACATATTTTCCCTTTTCAGGAAAACGCAGACATCATGTTCAATTCAGCGTTGGTGTACGAATTGGCAGTCCTGAAAAGATATGCCAATACGTTGCTTAAATCTGTCAAGGAGAACGAACCCGAATACGCAGAGGCTGTGCGGCTCATCATCTTTATATCGTATTTCAGCTTTGTACCTGAAACAGAAATCCCGCCCACTTCGGTTTTGCGCGAATTTTTAGGGGGTAGCAGCTTCGATTATTGATAGGCTACTTTGAAGTCGAGTTTAAACTCATCATCAGTGCCAATACCCATCAGAGAGGGAGGATCGATCTTGAATTGTGTCATCTTGAGTTTAAATGCACCGGCAAAAACCAGTTTTGAGCCCTCTCTGGTCAGTTTTCCCTGCAGCGTTACAGGTTGGCTGATGTTGTGAAATGTTAAATTTCCGTTTGCCTTAAAATCACCTCCATCGATGGTTATTTCTGTGCTCACGAAGGTAACGTTGGGATATTTAAGGGCTTCGGTAACTTCCATCATGTGTGAGTCGCGGTTGGCATTCTTGCTGTCGAAAGTCGATACCTTGGCGGAGACAGCCACCTGAAAAATTGAGGTTTTGGCTTCGTCCGTAAGAATTATCGAATTGATCTCCTTACTCGTCCCGGTCCAGGCGTGCAAGGGATGGTTCATGGCATAGGTTACCGAAGATTCCTCTTTGATGCAGTTTACCTTTACCTTGTTCTGCGAAAAAACATTGATGGCCAATAAAATGACCATCATCAACAATCCTGTCTTCTTCATGGTACTTAGTTTTTACTTGCATACGTCCGAAAAAAGGAATTGTTAAACTCCTTCTGGCAAACGTTCAAGATATTAACGATTATTAGGATTTCATCTCAAAATTTGATGACGATCATGGATGCGGCAAAGGCACCAAAAGCAGTAAATGCACAGGCACGGTGCAGTGGCTTGAGGCTTGGATCTTTTTCGAGCATTCCTGCAAGAACGTTGGTGGCTATCATGGCAGAAAGATGGATCACTGCCAATCCACGGTGCAACTTGATACTGCTGTAACCCTTACGCTCATTCAGCATTTTAGGTGGGGCAAAGAGCGAAAGGGCTGCGGTGCTGAAGTACCCAATATTGACGCCGGCAGCAATTGCTTCATGGGTCGATTTCAGGTTGTGGTCGAAGGTTCCCTGCGACTGCTGCTTGTAGAGTTTTGCACCAACGATCCCTTCGGCGACCATTCCGCCCAGGGTAGCCATTCCGAAAAGCTGGTGCATGACCAGCATGGTTCTGCGAACTTTCAACTCTTTTTGACGCTTTTCAGGCGTAAGCTCAAACGCGTTGAAATTGCGCATCAGCCCTTTTTCTCCCCAAAAAATGCGCTGGGTAATGAGAATTTTACCGGGTAACAATTGTGTCTTCTCCTTGGAGGTCTGGTTCATTTCGCCTAACAAATCGATGGTGGCAGTGGTATCCTTCGGAGCCTTGAGTTTGGTAGGATTCTCTTTCTGAGCCTGCAACTGAACGGTACAAATGACAAGCAGAGCAGAGATTAGCAAAATTTTTTTCATGGTAATGAAGTTTGATATATGTATAGAACAAAGCAAGTTTGGAATTGTTTTGTTCCAAACGTACTCATTTTGAACAAATATTACAGGATCGGGGAGGGGAAATTTATCCCAGCAAAGTTTTAACTTTTTCGGAGATCAGTTTTCCGTCAACTTTCCCAGCAAGTTCTTTGGTGGCAATTCCCATCACCTTGCCCATCTCTTTCATGGAGGTGGCTCCGCAGGCGGTGATGATGGCCTGTATGGCGCTGCTCAACTCTTCGTCGCCCATCTGTTTCGGCAGGTAGGTGTCGTAAATATTTACCTGTGCCATCTCGAATGCAGCGAGGTCAGGGCGTTTCTGACCGGTATAGATCTCAGCCGAGTCCCTTCCTTGTTTGGCAAGTTTGGAGATAGCCCGAACGGCCTCTTCATCAGGAAGTTCGTCGGCGCCACTCTTGGCGGTTTTGGCCTCCAGCAACACCTTCTTGATGTTCCTGACTGCCTCTAATCGTTCCTTGTCGCGCGCTAACATGGCTGCACGAATGTCATCATTGATCTGGTCAAAAATTGTCATTTGCGTTGTAATTTATTGTCATTGGGTTTCCCAATGGCCAAGTTGAATTTTCCTAATATGTTCGCATCTTCACATCTTCCTAATCCGCTTTGTCGTGCAAAAATGAGTTGTTTTTTTTGATTCTTAATCCGTCGTCGGGATTGTTAGAGATGGAGTAGCGCGACATGGATTTGCCATTGTCTGCCATTCCTCCCAGTTTCTGCTGTTTCATCCTTCGGCGTTCGAAGGCAGGAATCTTCGACAACTCGTTGATGTAATCTTCAGTTTGGTTGTAAAAGTCGACCTGCATGGCTTTCCTGGCAACTTCCGGGGCACCTGAATAGGGATCTATCACCCGTTTTGGATAAATTCTGTCGATGATCTCCTCCTGTGGATCCTCTTTCCAAACATGGTTGTTCCCGGGGTCACCTGCAAAGAATGTCTCTGCTTTTGGCGTTGCATGAGGGTAATCGGTCGGGTCATCACCGATGGGAACCCTTACCTTGTCTGCAGTTTGATCCATCCGCAGTTCGGGAATGGAACTACTCTTAAAACCGGTGGCCACGACCGTAACTGTGAGTGCATCACCAAGCTGCGGGTCAACGGCAATGCCGTGGATCAAATCGGCATTGTTTCCGGCCATCTCCTGAACATATTCATTGACAAGATTGACTTCGTCCATGGTTACCTCTTTGGTTTCGCCTGAAGTGATGTTGACGAGTATATTTTTTGCTCCGCGGATGTCGTTGTTGTTGAGCAGCGGAGAGTTGATGGCTCCTTCGGCGGCCTTGAGGGCGCGGTCGGCTCCGCTGAAGGTGGCCGAGCCCATGATGGCTACTCCTGAATTCTGCATGACGGTTCTTACATCTTCAAAATCGACATTGATGAAACCGGTGCTCGTGATGATATCTGCAATTCCCCGGGCGGCTGTGGCCAGTACATCATCGGCCTTGGCAAATGCCTTCGAGATGGGAAAGTCACCATAGATCTCCCGAATTCTTTCGTTGTTGATGATCAGCAAGGAGTCGACATGCCCTTCCATCTGGCGGATCCCTTCGATGGCCTGCTGGATGCGCAACTTTCCTTCGTTTCGGAAGGGAAGAGTCACGATGCCAATGGTCAGGATCTTGTTGGTACGTGCCACCTCAGCAATAACAGGAGCTGCTCCTGTTCCGGTGCCGCCACCCATTCCTGCGGTGATAAAGACCATCTTGGTATTTCCCGAAAAAATAGCCTCTATCTCCTCAATGTTCTCGTTTGCCGAATCACGTCCTATGAGGGGTTTGTTTCCGGCTCCTCTTCCTTCGGTGAGTGCTGATCCAAGCTGTACCTTCACGGGTACCGGGCTCTTGAGCAGATGTTGAAGGTCTGTGTTGCAGATGGCAAAATCTACATCCTTGATGCCCTGCCGGTACATGTGGTTAACGGCATTGCTGCCACCTCCGCCCACTCCGATGACCTTGATGATATTTTCCGATGAGGTCGGAAGATCGAAGTCGATAAGTTCTTTCATGCGCTCTATTTTTTTTAGTCACTTATTTTATTTCAGTATCCTCGTCAGAGAATAGTCCTCCAAATTGGTGGTTAAACCAATTGGAGATAGATTCCCTTTCCGGTTTGTTCCCTTTTTTGCTGTTCTGGCCTCCGGGATTTCTCTCTTTCAAATTGTTTTCAACGACGATCTTTTCTTTGACGGGTTCAACCTCCAGGATTAAAAAATCCTCCGTGACAGAAATCCCCATAAAGGTCTCTTCCGGTGGAGTTGGAGCAGGTTCATTGAACTCCTTAATTTCTTCCACAATCGGAATTACGCTCCTATCGATCTGGACTTTTGCCGGGGCAGTAGCCGCAACCTTGAGCGGAGTTGGATGGTGTTCAAAGCCTGTTGCAATGATGGTTACGCTTATTTTGCTGCCAAGCGAAGGGTCATTCCCATTTCCCCAGATGATGTTGGCATTGTCTCCGGCAGCCTGCTGTAAATAGTCGATGATCTGGCCGATTTCGCCCATACGCACCTCTTCGTCACCCGAGATGATATTTAAGAGTATGTTGCTGGTTCCGTATATGTTGTTGCTATCGAGCAGCGGCGATTGGAGTGCATCTTCCACTGCCAGATAGGCACGATTAGGCCCTTCGGCAAATCCGGTTCCCATGATGAAGACTCCGCTGTCACGCATCACGGTATTGACATCCGCAAAGTCTATGTTGATGTTCCCATGCAAGGTAATGATCTCGGCACATCCCTTCACTGCCGTACAAACGATATCGTCTGCCTTGGCAAAGGCTTCCCTGGCCGGCAGCTCACCATATACCTTGTGCAGGTTCTCGTTGCTGATGACCAACATGCAGTCAACATAACGGTCCAGCTTCATGATCCCTTCGATGGCCTGGTCGTACCTCAGTTTACCCTCTTTTTTGGAGGGCATGG
>CAZGSQ010000033.1:0-32973 GCA_964528535.1 uncultured Tangfeifania sp.
CATTTTTTACTTAGATATTGCTGTAAAAATCAATATTCTCTCCTTTGTTCAACGTAACAACTGCCTTTTTATAAGCATTCGTCCGACCGGATATAACCCCGCTTTTTGTAAAACGTGATTTTAACTTACCGGCATATACCATTGTGTTAACAGAAACTACCTTAACGCCATAGATCTCCTCCACGGCTCTTCTGATCTGGTGCTTATCTGCCTTTTTATCAACCATGAAACCATAGCGGTTTAGCTTCTCCGCCTGGGCATTCATTTTCTCGGTTACGATTGGGCGAATTAATATTTCAACCATTTTCTTAAGCGTTAATCTTAAATAATTCCTCTAATTTGGCGACAGAACTCTCTGCTAAAACTATTTTTTTAGCTCTCATAATTTTGTAAGTACATAAATCTGAGGTAGTTACAACTTCGATGTTCTGTAAATTTCTGGTTGACAAATATATGTTTTTATTTGCTTCAGATAACACAATCAATGAATTTTTATCGCTAATCTTCAAATTATTTTGAAGTGTGACAAATTCCTTTGTTTTTGGCGTGTCAATTGAAAAGTCCTCCAGAATCATGATGTCACTGCCTTGCGCCTTGTAGGTAAGGGCAGATCTTCTTGCCAACTCTTTCAGCTTCTTGTTCAATTTGAAACCATAATTCCTCGGACGCGGGCCAAACATTCGGCCACCACCACGGATAGTACCTGATTTGATGCTACCAGCACGGGCACCACCGGTTCCTTTTTGCTTTTTCAGCTTTCTGGTTGATCCGGAAATTTCACCGCGTTCCTTGCTCTTATGGGTACCCTGACGTTGGTTGGCCAGGTATTGCTTCACGTCGAGATAAATCGCGTGATCATTAGGTTCTACCGAGTAGATGCTGTCATTCAGTTCTACTTTTCTTCCGGTATCTTCACCTGCTCTGTTTAAAACTGCGATTTCCATTACTTCAGAATAATTAAGTATGAATCTTTGGCTCCGGGGACAGACCCCTTAACAATTAAAAGATTGTTCTCCGGAATAACTTTCAACACCTGAAGGTTTTGAACAGTTATAGTTTTTCCACCGTCACGTCCTGCCATACGCATTCCTTTGAATACGCGGGAAGGATAGGAAGAGGCACCGACAGAACCTGGTGCGCGCAAGCGGTTGTGCTGGCCGTGGGTGCTCTGACCGACACCGCCGAAGCCGTGCCTGCGAACAACACCCTGAAACCCGCGACCCTTTGATACGCCTGAAATATCGATGAACGAATCGGCTTCGAGCATGTCAACAGTGATGACATCTCCCAATTTTACATCGCTTCCAAACCCATCAAATTCTACCACCTTTCTCTTGGGAGTAGTACCGGCCTTTTTGTAATGGCCGATTTCAGCTTTTGTCGCATGCTTTTCTTTCTTTTCGACGAAACCCAACTGTACAGCCTCATAACCATCGGTTGCAAGTGTACGAATCTGGGTAACGGTGCATGGACCAGCTTCAATGACAGTGCATGGGATGTTTTTCCCCTCAACACTGAATACGGAAGTCATTCCGATTTTTTTTCCAATTAATCCTGGCATTTTTTCTACTTGTTAAGCAGTTTATCAAACTTTAATTTCGACTTCAACACCACTGGGCAACTCCAGCTTCATTAAGGCATCGATCGTCTTTGCGGTTGAACTGTAAATGTCGATCAATCTCTTGTAGGAGGATAACTCGAACTGCTCCCTCGATTTTTTATTCACGAAGGTGGATCGCAACACTGTGAAAATCCTGCGGTGCGTGGGCAGCGGAATCGGGCCGCTCACGATGGCTCCAGTAGATTTTACAGTCTTTACAATCTTTTCAGCTGATTTGTCAACCAAATTGTGATCGTACGATTTCAGTTTAATTCTGATTTTTTGACTCATGATAAGAACGTATTTAGTTATAACAACTCTGTTTTTCCTTTGACACTTTCCAGAACAGCAATGGCAATGTTCTTGGGGACTTCCGCATAATGCGAAAACTCCATCGTAGAGGTGGCACGGCCCGAAGAGAGGGTACGCAGGGTAGTCACGTAACCGAACTGTTCAGAAAGTGGCACCAACGCCTTGATCACACGGGCTCCAAACTTGGCATCCATGCTCTCTACATGACCACGGCGACGGTTTAGATCGCCAACGATATCCCCCATGTAATCATCCGGTGTGACAACTTCTACCTTCATGATTGGCTCCAGTAAGATTGGTTTTGCCTTGGAAGCCGCATTTCTGAAGGCTTGTTTGGCACACAACTCAAAAGAGAGTGCGTCAGAGTCAACAGGGTGGAAGGATCCGTCGACCAGTACAACTTTGATATTTTCAATCTTGTATCCGGCCAAAGGTCCATTGTTCATGGCCTCCTTGAATCCTTTTTCTATCGATGGAATGTATTCGCGTGGAATGGTACCCCCTTTGATCTGATCGACAAACTGAAGACCTGTTTTGCCTTCATCCACCGGACCAATGTGAACGGAGATGTCGGCGAATTTACCGCGACCACCCGTTTGTTTTTTGAACACTTCACGAAGATTTACCTCTTTGGTGATGGTCTCTTTGTAAGAAACCTGCGGAGCACCCTGGTTGCATTCGACTTTAAACTCCCTCTTCAACCGGTCAACGATGATCTCCAGGTGAAGTTCACCCATGCCACGGATGATGGTCTGACCACTATCCTGATCGGTATTGACCTGGAAAGTAGGATCCTCTTCAGAAAGCTTTACCAGACCATTGGATAATTTATCAAGATCCTTTTGGGTTTTTGGCTCGATGGCGATTCCGATTACCGGTTCCGGGAAGGTCATTGACTCCAGAACTATCGGATGATCCAATGAACAAAGTGTATCTCCAGTGCGAATATCCTTGAAACCTACAGCGGCACAAATGTCGCCTGCCTCAATTACATCGCGGGGTTGTTGTTTGTTGGAGTGCATCTGGAAGAGACGCGAAATGCGCTCCTTTTTCCCGGTACGTGTGTTCAATACATAAGAACCGGAATCAATTTTTCCAGAGTAGACACGGATGAAGCACAAACGACCTACGTATGGGTCGGTAGCAATTTTAAAGGCAAGCGCTGCAAGCGGTTCACCGACATCAGGTTTCCTGACGATCTCCTCACCGGTATCAGGATCTGTACCCACGATTGAGGCCACATCCAAAGGATTGGGCAAATAGGCACAAACAGCATCCAGCAAGGTCTGCACCCCTTTGTTTTTAAATGCTGAACCGCAAAGCATCGGAATGATTACTCCTGATAAGGTTGCCTTACGGATGACATGCTTCAACTCATCTTCGGAGATGCTGTTTGGATCTTCAAAGAATTTTTCCATCAATGTCTCATCCTGCTCGGCAACTGACTCAACCAGTTTTTCACGCCACTCTATGGCCAATTCCATCATATCTGCTGGAATTTCTTCTACAGAATAGTCTGCTCCCATGGTCTCATCGTGCCAGACAACTGATTTCATGGCCACCAGATCAATGATGCCCTTGAATCGCTCTTCTGCTCCGATTGGAATCTGAATTGGAACCGGATTGGCTCCCAACTTCTCTTTGATGTCGTTGTAAACATTAAAAAAATCGGCACCTGCACGGTCCATCTTGTTGATGAAAGCAATTTTAGGTACCCCATATTTATCGGCCTGACGCCAGACAGTTTCTGACTGAGCTTCGACACCACCTACGGCACAAAAGGTTGCAACCGCACCGTCAAGAACCCTCAACGAACGTTCCACCTCAACCGTAAAGTCGACGTGGCCCGGAGTATCAATGATGTTGATCTGATGAACTACATCCTGATAAGTCCACTCAGTAAATGTCGCAGCAGAAGTGATGGTAATGCCACGCTCCTGCTCCTGTTCCATCCAGTCCATTGTAGCTGCACCATCGTGAACTTCACCGATGCGGTGAACTTTCCCCGTGTAAAACAGAATCCGCTCGGAAGTGGTCGTTTTACCGGCATCGATGTGCGCCATGATTCCAATGTTCCTGGTATTTGTAAGGTCCCTTTTCGCCATTATAAATTTATCGTACAATAACTAACTAAACTATCTAAAAAATCCGGTTAGAACCGGAAGTGTGCAAACGCACGGTTTGCCTCAGCCATTCTGTGTGTATCTTCTTTCTTCTTGAATGCGCCACCCTCTTCGTTGTATGCAGCCAAAGTCTCAGCGGCTAATTTCTCAGCCATGGAGTGACCTGAACGCTTCTTTGAAAAGATGATGAGGTTACGCATCGAGATGGCCACTTTTCTTTCGGGACGAATTTCCATCGGAACCTGAAAGTTTGCACCACCAACACGCCTACTTTTAACCTCAACCTGTGGAGTAATGTTGATCAACGCCTTTTTCCAAACATCAAGAGCAGACAACTCATTGTCTTTCAGTTTTTTCTCAACGATATCAAGGGCATCGTAAATAATTTTGAATGCGATGGATTTCTTTCCATCAAACATGAGACTGTTCACGAAGCGAGTAACGAGAACGTCATTGAATTTTGGATCTGGAAGAATGATCCGCTTTTTTGGTTTTGTTTTTCTCATCTTAGTTACAAATTGTTTGTGTTATTCGAATCGGTTGTTGTTAAGTCTTCAGTTATACAGCACATACCAGACATGCCCTTACTCACCCAAACCTCCAAACTAATAACTAATGTTTCTTACTGAATTATTTCTTCTTTTTTGTTGCTGCTGCTACTTGTCCTGGTTTTGGGCGCTTGGCACCATACTTCGAACGACGTTGCTTGCGGCCCTCTACACCAGCGGTATCGAGTGCACCACGAATTAAATGGTAGCGAACTCCCGGCAGGTCTTTGACACGACCACCACGGACAAGAACAATAGAGTGTTCCTGCAGGTTGTGTCCTTCTCCCGGAATATAGGCATTCACCTCTTTGCCATTGGTTAGCCTAACCCTGGCAACCTTCCGCATCGCGGAATTCGGCTTCTTAGGCGTCGTAGTGTATACACGTACACACACGCCCCTACGCTGAGGACATGAGTTCAATGCCGGAGACTTGCTTTTGTCTTCGATATTTACCCTTCCCTTACGTACTAACTGTTGAATAGTAGGCATAAACGTTTTTTAAAATTTGATAAAAAATACACACATATTTCATACGGAAAACCTCGCAATTCCCCGTAAGTTCTGCAATCTAACACTTTATTACCTTGCAAAACTTCTCCAAAATGGACTGCAAAAGTACACATTTCTTTGGAAAATACACTACACCGCTAAAAAAATCAGTGATTTAACAAGAACATTTTGTTGATGTTTGGCTCAAAGGATGTTCTGGACAATAGAAAGCCGAAGTTATTGAGCGCAATTTGGCCGGAAGTTTCCTACCTGCATCAGCAGCTACTTTGGCTAATTTATCAGGATTGAACTCATTCGCCGGTCAGTAAATCATCAATTACTCCCATTCAAGCCTAGCGTGACCTCTCCATAAATAACCTCCTCAGTGGCTTGAGCAACCTGTCCAGTAGCCTTTGCTCCTCCATAATAATTTCAGCTGTTCCCTTCAACTCATGCTCAAATTCCAACTTCTTTCCGAAAGTAGAAACCATCTTACCAGGAAGGTTCACTTCCAGCGAATAATAATCACCGGTAGGAAGTGCTGATATTTTGCCGACGATTCCCTTCACGCTGCCAAACTCGAGGTACGGATAATTGAAAAATTTCAAATTTACTGCCTGACCAACTTTTACTTTTTTCCAGGCATCAGTTTTGAGCTCAACGTGGCCAGTATAGATGGCAGGGAAATCGGCGTTTGCAACTACTACCACCTTCGCTTGAACAACATCAGGGTACTTAAAAAACCAACTGCCAATCAAAAGCATGACCAGCAAAAACAACATCATAACAATTCCATTCCTTATCAGCCATGAAGGTACCTTTCCCAAAAGGTCCTGGACCTCTTTGCTGCGAAGCTCAATATCATCCAATCTTTTCGCCATCCCTTTCTCCTTTCTCCTTTTTCCTTTATCCTTTTCCTTTTTTACCCCCCCATCTCCAACTGATTCTTCACCAAATGCCAGTAATTGCCCTTTAATTTGATCAATGCTTCGTGTGTGCCCCTTTCAACGATTTCTCCTTTGTCGAGGACAACGATCTGATCCGCGTTACGCACGGTACTGAGCCTGTGTGCTACCACGACAACGGTCCTGCCTTTGTAAAATTCATTCATGTTTTCCATGATCACCTTTTCGTTGTTGGCATCAAGGGCATTGGTCGCTTCATCAAAAAATAGAAAATCAGGATTTTTGTACACCGCCCGTGCTATCAGGATCCTCTGCCTCTGGCCCTGACTGAGCCCGGCACCCTCCTGACCGATCTTCGTATGATAACCAAGTGGCAGAGATTCAATGTATTCAAGAATATTGGCCATCCTTACAGCCTCTAACAGTCTGTCATGATCAATTTGTTCCACCCCAACTGCAATGTTGTTGACAATCGTGTCTGAAAAGATATATCCATCCTGCATGACCACACCACACATCTCCCGCCAGGCTGAGGTTGAGAAATTTTCAAGTTGCATTTCACCTATGGCAATCGTTCCGGAGACAGGCGGATAGAATCCAAGCAGCAATTTGATGAGCGTCGTTTTTCCACTTCCGCTCATCCCAACGATGGCAGTGGTCTGGTTGACAGGAATTGTTAGCGTAATCTCCTTCAAAACTTTAGGTGATCGTGGCCCTTCATATTGGAAAGTGACCTCTCTGATTGAAATATCCCTGTTCACAGGAAGATGATCCAATTTATGCTCTTCTATGCTCTCTTCATCTTTCTTCAAATGAATTTCATTGAATCGTTCCAATGATATTTTAGCATCCTGGGCATTCTGGAAAAAATCCATCAAGTTGGAAAGTGGTGCATTCATCTGCCCAATAATGTAGGAGACTGCCACCATTGCCCCTATTGTAATATGCCCGTCTACAACAAGTTTTGCAGCCACAAAACTGATAAGAATATTTTTGAGCTGGTTGATAAAAGATGATCCGATCGTTTGTGTCTGGCTCAGAGACAATCGCCGTATGTTCACCTTGAAAAGCCTTGCCTGGATACCTTCCCATTCCCATCTCTTCTGTTTCTCACAGTTGTTAAGTTTGATCTCCTGCATCCCGGAGATCAGCTCAATCAATTTTGCCTGATTTTCTGCAAGCTGCTTGAAACGGTGAAAATCTAATTCTCTCCGTCGTTTCAGAAACAAGACAATCCACAAAACATAGCACAAACTCCCGATTGAAAAAATTAGAAAAATGGTCCAGCTGTATACTGCCAAGACAATGGAGAAGACGAAGAGGTTCACCATCGAGAAGAGTACGTTCAGAGTCTGGTTGGTAATGAAATTTTCGATCCGTGAATGATCACCAATGCGTTGCAGCAGGTCGCCCACCATTTTGGTGTCGAAGAAAGCGATTGGGAGCTTCATCAGTTTGATCAGAAAATCAGAGATCAGCGAGATATTTAACCGGGTAGTAAGGTGAAGCAAAATCCAACTTCTGAAAAATTCGACTGTCGTCTGTGAGACGAAAAGAATCAATTGTGCAACAAGGATCAGGGTAACAAACCCAATATCCTGGTTGTTAATACCCACATCGACCATCGATTGGGTGAGCAGTGGAAAAATAAGCTGAAAAAGACTCCCAAGCACCAACCCTGCGAAGAGTTGCCAAAGGAATTTCTTCTGGTTCCGGAGATAGGAAAAGAGGTAAGAAAAGGATGATTTGTCGATTTTTTCATCCGCCATTGCGTAAAAATCGGGGGTTGGTTCCAGGATGAGTGCCAATCCTTTGGCGTTGCCTGCATCAGCATGACCGCACCACCCTTTCAGGAATTCAGCCTCCCGGTAGGTGATCAATCCGTAAGCCGGATCCGCTACAAAGATTTTCCCTTTTTTAATGGCATAGACTACCACGAAATGTTCCTCTTTCCAATGAACAATGGCAGGCAGGGGAACCTGTCCCGAGAGTTGCCCAAAACTTACCCTGGCTCCAACCGATCTCATTCCCATCCGCTCTGCTGCATCTGACATCCCTAAAAATGAGACCCCTGCCCTGGTCAGGAAGCTTCGGTCACGAATGGTCTGCAATGAGAAATTCTTGCCGTAAAATTTCATGATCATCCTCAGACAGGAGGGACCGCAATCCATGGCATCCAGTTGTTTGTAAAATGGAAATCGTCGCATCCGGCAGAATCAACTTGGGTTATGTGCAAATATGCAAATTTTTCAGTTTGCAATGTCTTGGGCAAGCGACAAAACCAAAATTGGAAATAGAAAATCAGCAATTGCCACTTTGAACTTTGCTCGGGCTTAATAACATGTTTAGTAACATGAAAATCACATGACAGTTGTCTCTTTAAAGATTCATCTTATTGATAATATGTTGTTTGCATTTTTTTTGAAATTATAAACTTACAAATCAAAAATCGAAAATTTTGTCTGTGGTCGAACCATTTTAAATAATTTCTATTTTTGAAGGGATTGAAAATAAGTTTTCTAAACAACCAGATTATTTTATTTAAATTTTTCTCTATGAAAGTATATCAAACCAACGAAATCAGAAACATTACGGTGCTCGGTAATTCGGGCGCCGGGAAAACCACCCTTGTAGAAGCCATGCTCTTCGAGGGTGGGATTATCAACCGCAGAGGGGACATCAAGAGCAAGAATACTGCTTCGGATTACAACCTCGTCGAGCAAGAGTATGGCAACTCTGTTCATGAAACTGTTCTTTACACTGAATTTGAAGGATGCAAGATCAACATCATCGACACTCCGGGGATGGACGATTTTGTGGGTGGAGTCATTCCGGCCCTGAGCGTCGCCGCTACAGGCTTACTCGTTTTCAACGCCGTCAATGGCGTTGAAGTAGGTACCGAAATCGCCAGCAGGAATGCTGAAAAATTTCACAAACCGCTGATTTTTGTAGTCAATCACCTCGATCACGAAAACAGCAACTGGGACAACACCCTCGAGATGGCCAAGACCACCTTTGGCAACAAACTGGCCATCGTTCAATATCCGGTCAATCCGGGATTAAGCTACAACAAAGCCATTGACGTACTGAAGATGAAGATGCTTCAGTGGGGTCCCCAGGGAGGTAAACCCGAAATACTGGAAATCCCTGCCGACGAAATGGAAAAGGCTGAAGAGTACCACAATGCCCTGGTTGAGATGGCCGCCGAGAATGATGAAGCACTGATGGAACTCTTTTTCGAGCAGGGGAACCTGAACGAAGACGAAATGAAAAAAGGGCTTAAACTAGGAATGCTCTCAAGAGGATTGTACCCCGTTTTCTGCACATGTGCTGCCAAAGACATGGGGATCCGCCGTTTGATGGACTTTATTGTCAATGTAGCTCCAGATCCTGGTGAACTGGCACCCGTAGAAACTGTTGATGGCAAAATGATTCCCATCAACGTGAAAGGACCAACTTCTATTTACTGTTTCAAAACTTCGCTCGAACAACATGTCGGAGAAGTGACCTACTTTAAGGTGATTTCAGGAACTCTGAAAGAAGGCATGGATCTTACCAACATGGCCAAAAATTCAAAAGAGCGTATCTCTCAGATTTTTGCCGTTGCCGGAAAAACCAGGACCAAAGTCCCCGAAATGGTTGCCGGTGACATTGGTGCAACTGTGAAGCTGAAAGATGTTAAACACAACCACACCCTCAGCGAAAAAGACGCTGAAATCGAATTCCCACCCATTCAATTTCCCGCTCCAAGATATACCACAGCTGTTAAAGCAACCAACGAATCGGACGAGGAGAAGATGGGTGAATATTTGCACCGTCTGCACGAAGAGGATCCAACCTACATCATCGAATACTCCAAGGAGCTCAAACAAATTCTGATCCATGGACAGGGTGAATACCACATCAATACCCTGAAATGGTACTTCGACAATGTCTTTAAGATCGATATTCAATTCTTAAATCCCAAGATTCCCTACCGGGAAACCATTACCAAAATTGCCCAGGCGGATTATCGTCACAGGAAACAGAGCGGTGGATCGGGCCAGTTTGGCGAGGTTCACATGGTCATCGAACCCTTCGAAGAGGGAATGCCAGTACCGACCATGTTCATAATCGACGGCAAAGAGATGAAGGTGAGCCTTCGGGGTACCGAAGTTACTGAACTGCCATGGGGAGGTAAACTGGTCTTCTGCAACTGCATCGTCGGGGGCTCTATTGATGCCCGTTTCCACCCGGCCATCCTGAAAGGGATCATGGAAAAAATGGAGGAGGGACCGTTGACTGGCTCCTATGCCCGCGACATCCGTGTCTGCATTTACGAAGGCAAGATGCACCCCGTCGACTCCAATGAAATCTCATTCCGGCTCGCAGGAAGAAATGCCTTCAGTCAAGCATTCAAGAAGGCAGGCGCCAAGATCCTGGAGCCAATTTACGATGTGGAAGTTCTTGTTCCCGGCGACCGCATGGGTGACGTGATGGGTGATCTGCAGAACCGTCGTGCCCTGATCATGGGTATGACCTCTGAAAAAGGTTTCGAAAAGATTGTTGCCAAGGTTCCTCTCAAAGAGATGAACAAATATTCCACCACTTTGAGTTCGGTAACACAAGGACGCGCTATGTTCAAAATGAAGTTTGCCAGCTACGAAAAAGTTCCGGCAGAGGTTCAGGACGAACTGCTCAAAACTTATGCAGCCACGCAAACAGAAGAATAAATACAGCCTCTTGAACCATATAATTTTAAGCACTCTTTCTTACCAGGAAGAGTGCTTTTTTTATTACCTTTAGACTATACGTTGGCTTTAGGGAAAAGGCTAAAGAAAAAAGGAAGAAGTTAAGAACATTCCAATCAAGATAGCATCCTCATAACTTATAACTTATAACTTATAACTTATAACTTATAACTCATAACTCAAACTCATCGACCTTCCCATGAAAATCAAATTTATTGGCGCAGCCCGCGAAGTGACTGGGAGCAAACACCTAATTTCCTTGGACAACGGCAAAAAAATCCTGCTTGACTGTGGGATGTTTCAAGGCAAAGGGATGGAAACCGACTCCTCCAACCGTAACCTTGGTTTCGATCCCAAGGAGATTGACCACATCATCCTCACCCATGCCCACATCGACCACTCAGGCTTGATCCCTTTTGTGTACAAATTAGGTTTCAGAGGGTCTGTCATTTGTACAAATGCCACCCGTGACCTTTGCGCCATCATGTTGGCCGACAGTGGCCATATCCAGGAACTGGATGTAAAATGGTTCAACAAGAAGCAGGAAAAGCATGGATTGGAACCTGTGGAGCCAATCTACACCTGCGAGGAGGCAAGGAAGTGCATGGAGCTTTTCATAGGAGTAGCTTTCGAACGGAAATTTCAAATCGACAATGACCTGAAAGTCAGGTTCACCAACAACGGGCATGTACTTGGTGCCGGAACGGCTTTCCTCGAAATAACAGAAAAGGGAGAGACAATCAAACTTGCCTATACAGGTGACATTGGCAGGCCAAGCAGCCGTGTCCTGAAAGCCCCGGATGCCTTCCGGCAATGTGATTACCTGATCACCGAATCGACTTACGGCAACAGACTTCACAAACAGATTGCCCATGCAGAAGAGGATCTGCTGCAGGCAGTGGTGGATACTTGCGTGAAAAAACAGGGCAAATTAATCATCCCCTCCTTCGCCATCGGCAGAACCCAGGACATCGTTTTCAGTCTGAACAAATTCTACAATGCAGGGCTTTTGCCAAAGATCCAGATTTACGTAGATAGTCCCCTGGCGGTCAATGCCACCACCATTTTCAGGCTCCATCCGGAGTGTTTCAACCAGGAGGTACTGAAAGTGGTAGAAACCGACGAGGATCCTTTCGGGTTCAATTCGCTTCACTACATCACCTCTACCAATGATTCAAAAAAGCTCAACTCCTTCAAGAAGCCCTGCATCATCATCTCCGCTTCCGGCATGATGGAAGCAGGACGCATCAAACACCACCTGGCCAACAATATTTCAAATCCAAAAAACACCATCCTCGTGGTTGGCTATTGTGCTCCCCGTACGCTGGGTGCACGGCTCATCGATGGAGAAAAAAATGTCTCTATTTTCGGAAACAAATACCAGGTGAATGCCGAAATAGTGCGTATCGAGGCTTTCAGCGGCCACGGCGACTACAGTGAGATGCTCTCATTTTTAAGTTGCCAGGATAAATCGGCTGTCAAAAAAGTCTTCCTTGTCCATGGCGATTACGAGACACAACTCTTCTACAAGGAACAAATGGTAGCAGCAGGATTCAGGAACATCGAGATTCCGGAGTCGATGAGTGAGGTGATCATTTAAATTTTGTAAAATGGGAAATAAATTCTCCTGAAGCCTTTCAATTTGAAAAAAAGGGAGGGTTTGTTTAGTTTACTAAAAAATAACTGATGTTTAAACTGGAACCTCAGCAATGCTTCAATCAAATAACCGGAGAACTTTTACCAGGATGAAAAATGCAATCTTTATCATTGCACTATTGTTTTCTATCAACGCATGCAAAGGGCAAAACAAAATGATCGATAAAACAGTTGTAAAAGAACTTGATATTGAAAGGTACCTCGGTAAATGGTATGAAATAGCCCGCTACAACCATACTTTTGAACGCGGTTTGGTTGGGGTAACTGCTTTCTACGCTCGTCAGGGGGACGGCAAGATAAAAGTTGTAAACAGCGGTTACAAAGGAACACTAAAAGGACAAAAATCCGAGGCGGTTGGGAAAGCAAAAATTCCTGACCCAAAGTTTCCATCGAAATTGAAAGTCTCTTTTTTTTGGATCTTTTATGCGGATTACTTTGTACTTGAATTGGATAAAAATTATCAATGGGCAATCATTGGCAGTAGTTCTGACAATTATTTATGGATTCTCTCCCGAACGCCACAAATGGACAAGGGTCGCTACAATGAATTGCTAACCAGGCTTACATCCAGAGGTTATGATGTGAACAAACTAATCGGAGTTGAACAGGGAATGGAATAATATTCACATTCCGGCTGCTAGTCTACCGCAAGTCGGGAGCAAATATTTCATTGTCAGCAGATTCAGGTTTTGGATTGACTACCCCCTCAGCTAATATTTTTAAGAAACGGCACATTAAGATGGAATCCCAAGTTAAACTGAAGAGTTCACGGCTTCATTTGATCTTAGGAATGGTATTTAAAAATTGATGGTATTTCCAAATCATATTCTCCTTGATCCTGGGATATTTCCCAGACAAATCAGTACTTTCTGCCGGATCCTTTTCCATATCAAACAACAGCATTTCCCCCTCCATTTTTCCCGGTTTTATGCCGGGATAATCCGCCGGAGTTGCCTGTTCGACAGGAGCCAATAGGGTTGTGCCATCGGGAGCTCTTTTGTCGGTCCAGTTTTTCAAGTCTGTTTCACGGTAGAAATCAGGTTTGGTCAGGAACAGCTTCCATTTCCCGTCGCGAATGGTGCGTATCACCGTATCTTTCATGGTAAATATGGGAGGATGGCTCGTCGCTTTCCCCCGAATGATGCCTGATATATCCTGCCCATCGAGTTGGATAGCCGGATCTGTTTGAATACCGGCCAATTTCATAATCGTTGGCAAGATATCGGGTGACCAGCAGGGCGTCAACACCGTTTTGCCTTGCGGAAACTGCTGCGGATATCGGATGATAAAGGGAACTCTAACACCGCCTTCCCAGTTGGTGGCTTTCATCCCTTTCAGTCCGCCGGTACTTCCGCCATACCAAGGTCCGTTGTCAGACATGAAGATAATCAGCGTGTTTCCCAGGATTCCAAGCTGTTTCAATTTGGAAATGACCTCTCCTGTCGACCAATCCAATTCACGGATGACGCTGTTGTACAGTTCCTGATGATCTCCTTTCGAATAGAAATCGGCCGAAGCTGCCAACGGTTTGTGGGGCATGGCATGAGCGAGGTAGAGAAAGAATGGTGAATGCTGGTTCCGGTCTATAAAATCCAGTGCCTTTTCTGTGTATTTTCGTGTCAGCAACCGCTGATCAACGGGATATTCCACGGTATCCATATTTTCTATAAGTTGAACGGGGCGCATGTCGTTGGAATAGAGAATTCCGTAGTATTCATCGAAGCCATGTTTAACCGGGAAATATTCGGGTTTATGCCCCAGGTGCCATTTGCCTATTCCCTTGGTATGGTAGCCGGCACTTTGGAACAATTCGCCCATGGTCACCTCACTGGCTTTCAATCCAATGTCATTTATCCCAGCATCGGGAGCCGGATTTTGCACCATTCCGTGCCGAAGTGGAAATCGGCCTGTCAATAAAGTTGCCCTCGAAGGCGCACAATAGGGGGTTGGTACATAAAAATCGGTAAAACGTACCCCCTCAGCAGCCAACCGGTCGATGTTTGGTGTTTTTACCTGGTTTTGGTTGTAACAGGAGATGTCGCCATAGCCCATGTCATCGGTCAGGATGATAACAACATTTGGTTTGCTTTTGAGTTTCGGCTTTGCCTCTGTTACAAATGGAAGGCAAAAAGCGGTTGAAAAAATTCCAGTATTAATCAATATTTGAGATGGAGTCATTTGCTGTTGTGTATTTTTGATGATTTACCTATTTGTTAAGAATCTCAATTTCAACACAAACTGGTTTGTGATCCGATGGATAAACACCATTCACATTGAAATTCACTTCCTCGTATTTCAACACACTTACTGCACCTTTGTAAAGAATCCAATCGATCTTTTTAGGATCTTCGAATGTATTTTTAAGCAAGTCTGTATTGGTTGAATCTTTATCGCCAACCAATATTTTGTAGGGTGCACTGCCAGGCCGACAATTAAAATCACCCATCAGAAACAGTGGCCGTTCAGGCATCCATTCTCCGAAACGATTGAGGTCATTGATCCTTTTCAAGATTAATTTTGAAGCACTTAATTTTGCCAACGATGCATCTGTGCCATTGAAATAATGGGTATTAAAGATATAAAACTCGCGGGTGTTTTCCCAATGTCCCCTGAAATCCTGCGGATGTTGGACATTTTCACCCTCACTTGGCCTGTTGATGAAAGCCAGTCGAACGCAGGTGACCATCCGCGGATTCACCTCCGGGCCGCTTCCGATGATCTCCGGAGTCTCAGAAAGCTGAAAACTGTGCATCTCCCGCAGACGGAATTTATCACGTTTGATGAAGATGGCCATGTGCTCATCATCATCACCCCCTTTTCGACCTTCTCCGACAACAAGATATTCGGGAAGATGATCGGCCAAATAGTCAATTTGTTCCTTCAACCCTTCCTGGGTACCAATGATGTCTGGTGCATACTTACGAATCATTTCGATCTGCATGTCCCGCCTTACCTCCCAGGATGGCTCAAAAGTCGGACTGGCAAACTTCAGGTTGTAGGTCATCAGTTTTAGTATCCGATCCTTCTGAATTATTTGCTTGTTGCTCTGTGCAACTACAAAGCCGGCATAGGTAACTTGAATGGCCAGACACAGGTAAAATACGCGCAAAAAAGTCTTCATGGTTTCAATAATTTTATCAAATCAATTTTATCATAGGGCTCTTTGCCGAAAGCCGCGTATATTCCAGTTGAACGGTTCCTTTTTTCCATCAGTTCTGACAGTGGCAGATCGTCGGGCTTCGTGCAAAGCCAACTCATGTGGTGGTCAGCCAACAAATCATAATGCAAATCACCCAAAACAGGCATGTTCAAATTTGTCACTCTATTTTTTTGCAATCCGCATCCCGGAAGGTGCAAAGCCAAGGGATTTTCCCAATGCACTTGTCGTTAACAATTGTATTTGACCATAATTCAATAGTTTGTTGTCGGTGTAATGACCAGAGAACAAACCAACTACCTTTTATGGACGATCTGGCATCTTTAAACTGAGCGGTTTTTCTTTCCGTAGCATTTTGCCGGCTTCGCCAGTCAGCCATAGATAGGTATCAGAAGGTTTTCCGTCGATTCCTACAAATTTAGCAATATCGCTGACGGGCAAGTTATCGGTGCATTTAAATATAGCGGTTCCTTCGTTCACTTCGTCGAACATGGCCACATAAAGCATTGTCGCCCCTGCATTGATCGCGGTTGAAATTTGCTGCCAGTAGAACCGACCTCCCTGCCGGGGAATGGAGCCAACAGGTTTCACATCATCCGGGAATGACAAACGGCTGAGGTTGTGCCAGCTAAATCCGGGACAGACACAGGGTACATAATCGACGCCGTTCTCCTTGCACCATTTGATGTCCGCAAGTATCACATCGCGGTAGCGGTCCATATCGTTGTGCAGAAGCGGCGAAAAGCGCTGCACCATCCACGGCAACACGATGTCGGCCTGTTTGATCAGTTCATGAAGATAAGGATCCGGGTTACAATCGGCATTCAGGTCGCGCCAGAAAGTCGGAACTCCCAACATCACTGAACATCCACCATATACCGGATCGTTCTTCAGAAAATCAATAAATCTCACCAAACCAATGTTGCGGATGTTGTAAGGCCTATCGGGAAAACCGATTCCCCAAATGGTGACCAGCGGTTTGCCGTTGTGAAAAACATAGGTTTGAGTACCTGGCTGATTGGTAACATGCAATGAATCGACCAGGTATTTCCAGTCGTCTATCAAGATGGAGCAATCCTCTCCTGAGGCTTTCAATCCGGAAAGATCGTACATGACAGCAATGGCACGTTCCTGTTTCGAAGCTGCTTCCAGGGCATTGCGCAACACATTTGTGGCGCCGCGGTGCCTTGCCTCAGGTTTGGCCGCGTTAAAAAACCGCTGCATGAAAACACCGTCTAACCCATACTGTTTCATCCACTTAAAATGAAGATCAACCGTACTTTTATCATCCGAACTGAAGAAACGGGCCGTAGTTCCATCAGCCAACTTCAATCCGGTTGGATAGGTTTTTTCATATTCTGCTACTTCAGGCCACATGTCGATGCGAATCTTGTTTTCATCGGGATACATGATTCCCTCCTTTGGCAGGGGAAACCATCCCTGGTAACCCGCCATCACCAGTCCTTTGTATTCTGGGTATTTCGTGAGGGTTGAATGCTTGTTTTTAGCAAATGAAATAGCACTAAACGCAAATAGGATAAAAATGCAGAGTACTAATTTTTTCATGGATTTATTAATTGACTGTGTGAATACTATTAAATTCCGCCATTCATTCCTTCTTTTTCACCAAGTATCTGTTCTAAATGGAGCCACAGGTAAACCGGATAAACCAAAAATAGATGCTTCCGCATAATTTTTATAGTCATATCTTACCGCTACCGGATCGGGAACTTTGTCGCTCGAAATGGCAAGTCGGGTTGTAGATGTTTCTATTTCTGCTTTCGCAGCATAAAAAACCTTGTCGGATCCGGCTATTTCAAATCCCTTCAAGTCGGTCCACATCGGGGAAATTCCGCGTTCTGCATGCGAAAAGTTAATGTATATTTTCTGGCCTTTTTTCTCCATAGATTGATACTCAGGAGCGGCATAGACAAAACCTTTCCGGCCATAAGTCGCCCCTAATGCCCACAATGCCAATCTTTCACCCACCGTTTCCTTGTCTACAGGATGAATAAAGACAGGATGGCCAATATCCATTGTTGTTACCATTCCTGAATTAGGGATATCGCTCATGTTTTGAAGTTGAACTTCACGCAACCGGGCAGCAGAAGTACCTTCGGCTCCTTCGTAAGTAAAGGGTGCTATTTGTACAAAATAAAAGGGGAATTCACCAAGGCCCCATTTGGTGCGCAGATCGTTGACAAATGCCGGCATCAGCTTGGCGTACAAATCGGCATTTTTGCGGTTACTTTCCCCTTGGTACCACAAAAAACCCTTGATTGTGAAGTTAGTCAATGGAGCTATTTTAGCATTGTACAAAACACAAGGGGTTGCGTTGGGATTTTTAATTTTAACTGTGTCATTGAGAATTGAAAGATCAACTTCCTTAAAAGGTTCAATTGCTTCCCTGCTCATCCAGGATTCAACCATCGATCCCCCGCTTGTTGAAACAACAATACCCACCGGAATATCCAATACTTCTTGAATATACCTGGCAAAATAATACGCTGCCGCACTACAATTTGCAACATTTTCTGAAGTGTTTTCGAGCCATTGCCCCTGACAATCTACCTGAGGCTTTTTATTGAATTGTCTGACCCAGTTTCCGTCTTTGGAATCTGAGAGATACATTCGGATGGGCACATTTGTCCTGGCTTTCGCGATAACCGTGTTCGCTCCTTTCAGTGGCTGGCGATCAAATCCCCGCATGGGCATTTCCATATTTGACTGACCGGAGCAAAACCACACTTCTCCAATCAAAATATTTTGTAGTATCACTTTCTCCCCATCCGAAATGCCAATTTCGTAAGGTCCTCTGGCATCAGGTGTATTTACTTTAATCAACCAATTGCCCCTGCTGTCTGAAGAGGCAACGTATGTTTTCCTATCCCATGAGGTAGTAACTTTAATCTTGGCATTTTCGTTGGCCCAACCCCACAATTTAACTGCCGATTTTTGCTGCAACACCATGTTGTCGCCAAGTATGGAAGGCAACTTCACTTTTGCCTGAAGACTAGCTCCCGGAAGCAAAAATGTTGCAAGTATAAACACTTTCCAAAAACTTGATTTTGCTATCATTATTTTCCAACTAAATATTTTGCTATTTCTGATCAGTTATGGTTCGGCCAAAATTCTTGTTTGGTTTATTCCCCATCCCAATTTTCAAAAGGCCACCTTTCATGATATCTTTATGGTTGATGGTACATTTCGATTGTATTTTCCCATTCCATTCAACCTGCTGGATATAAATATTCTCCGGACTGTTATTTACTGCTTCAACTGTGAATTTTTTCCCTCCGGGTAAATTGATTGTTGCCTGGTCAAACAAAGGGCTACCCAAAACATATTCCTGCGAGGCAGGAAAAACCGGATAAAACCCAAGGGCCGAAAAGATATACCAGGCCGACATCTGACCACAATCCTCGTTCCCGATTACTCCGTCCGGATCATCGTGGTAGAACTCCTTCAGGATGTAGCGAACCTTCTCAGCGGTTTTCCACTGCTGTCCCGAATAAGCATACAAATAGGCAATGTGGTGGCTGGGTTCGTTGCCATGTGCATACTGACCAATAAGGCCAGTAAGATCAACCAACACGCCAGAAGTGTCTTTGGAAGTTAATGTAAAAAAACTGTCCAGTCTTGCATTGAATGCCTCTCTCCCACCCAACAATTTTACTAGTCCTGAAACGTCCTGAGGAGCCAGCCACAAATACTGCCAGGCATTGCCCTCGGCATAATCTTTTGACCATGGCTTGACGGATTTAAACGGATCAAACAATGGGTTCTTACGCCCATCGCTCATGGCACTGCGAAAAAAACCGACTGCCTGATCGTAAAATAGTTGGTAGTTTTTGGCCCGTTTGCTGAAATAGAGATAGTCTTCATCTTTGCCTAGTGCCTTTGCCATTAAAGCAATGCTGCCATCAGAAATTGACAATTCCATTGCCTGAGCTACTGCCCTTTGCACGTTTCCGTCCAGTGGGATAGGTTTCATCTCCCGCAGATAGTTGAGGCCCCTCAAGTCGGACATGGCTGTTTTCCTAATCGCCTGATAGGCTCTTTCCGCATCAAAGCCGCGAAATCCTTTCAGGGTCGCTTCGGCAACTACCTGGATGCTGCTGATCCCGGTCATGGTACCTGTTTCGTAACCGTTCAGGTGCCAAATGGGCATATAACCTTGTTGGTCGTTTATAGCTAAAATGCTATTAATCATATCATCTACCCGGTTTGGAGCCAGTAAGGTCAGCAAGGGATTTTCGGCCCGGTAGGTATCCCATGTTGAAAAAACTGAGTAGTTGTTAAATGTTTGTTTGTCTTGAATTTTATTGTCAGTCCCGCGATAGTCTCTGCTATGATCGTTGAAAAGAGACGGATGAATCATGGCATGAAACATCGCTGTATAAAAAATTCGCTTATCGGCTTCGTTTTTTGTTTGAATTTCAATCCTGGAAAGCGCTTTGTTCCATTTTTCATCTGCCTTTTTAGCAATTTCCCGGAAGTCCCAATTTGGGATTTCAGCATCCATGTTGGAAAGTGCATTGTCTGTACTGACTGGCGAGATGCCCACTTTTAACTGCACGAAATCACCCTGATCAAAACCTAAGACTACCTTCACCGAAGTACCCTGACCTTTTTTACCTGAAAGTTGTTTCCCTTCGTTGTAAATATTTAGATTTTTAATCGGTTTCGACGAACGAATTGCAAAATAAACCTGTTGTACCTTGGCCCAACCGGATGAAAAACGGTATCCTTTCAGTGTAAATTCATCAGTTTGCTCCAGATAAGTATCGGTACTCTTGTCGTTGATGCCTTCTTTGAGGTCGATTATCACATGTGCCTCTTTGCCTTTCGGGAAGCGATATTGATGAAAACCAACACGCTCGGACGCAGTAAGTTCAACTACAACTCCGTTGTCCATTTTAACGGAATAAAATCCTGGTTTGGATATTTCATTGTTGTGGCTAAAAGTGCTCAAATATCCGTTGTGAGGATATTCCTGCCTTCCTTTGTCCAATTTGACATTCCCGGTAACCGGCATGATTAATACGTCAGCCAAATCGCCGATACCGGTGCCACTCAAATGCAAATGGGAAAAGCCAATTAAAAGACTATCAGAGTAATGATAACCCGAGCACCAGTCCCAGCCTTTGTAAATGTTGTTTGGACCGAGTTGTACCGCTCCAAAAGGGACACTGGCACCTACAAAAACATGTCCATGACCGCCGGAACCAATCAATGGATCGACAAATCGGGTTAATTTCTGGGCCTTTGCAATATTTAGGATTCCAACAGGTATCAATATTAACAATGCGACTCTGAGCATCTGAAATCCAGGTTTCACATTAATCATTATTTCTTACGGATTAAATCAGTTTTCTTTTCTGAACACCATCAATGTGTTGCGATTTGTTCTTTTTTAACCACTCAAGCAGACAATTGCGCAGCTCTTCTACCTTTTCAGCGTATTTATTTTTATCAGGATTTTTACCTATCAGATTGTTCATTTCGCAAGGGTCAATCTGAAGGTTATACATCGCGTTGATAACCGTGGAACCTTCAGAATAAGGAATAATCAATTTCCAGCCGTCTTTTACGATCATGTAATTCGATTCGATGTCGCCCCGGTAATCCCATTCGGCTACTACATATTTGCCATGTTCCAAATCTGTTCCTTCCACCAATCCCCGAAGGCTTGTCCCATCCGATTTATGTTTTCCTATTTTTAAGTAATCCAAAATGGTGGCAAATAAATCAACAGTTGAAATATAGCCGTTTACAACTTTGTTTTTTTCGATCTTACCAGGAAAGCGCAGCATTAAAGGGATGTGGGCAGATTCTTCATAAAACACATTTTTTTCCCGCATTCCATGTGCACCAAGCATTTCGCCGTGGTCGCTGGTGAAAATTACAAGTGTATTTTCGGCCAACCCAAGTTTATCCAACTCATTCAGGATTTTTCCTACCCAGTCATCAATTTCTGAAACCAGTCCATAATAACTGGAAATCATGTATTTAATTTTTTGGGGGTCAGAATATTCAGGATGTTCCAATCTGCCATTGGCTTTTTGATAGGGCGAGTTTTCCATATCATCATTGATACTAACCGGAGCCACCATTTTTTTGGCCGGATACCTATTGCTGTAAGGCTTGGTAGGCAACATAGGCGCATGCGGAAAATGGAAGGAGCAGGTTATGCTGAAGGTAGAGTCTTTTAACCTTTCAAGGGCGTCGATGGTCTGCTTTGCCTGAAATGCAGTCATAGTGAATTTTTCATCCATCATCAATTCACCATTCTCGTCGGGTTGTGTAGATTTCAGTTTTTGTTGCTTTACTTCAGCATACGATTTCCCATAGAATTTATCCAGTGGATTCGGCCGGTAAGGCCTATGTGTAAAATCATCATACAGTTCACCTGTTTCTAATTCCCTATTGTGTGCTTTTTCATTCAGATAATCAGCATAGATGTGAGATTGCCCCCCGGGTCCGAAAATTGATTTTTCATTTTTTGCTGCTTTTTGGGGATTCTCATAAACATTGGCGTGCGAAGATTGGGTGTGCCATTTGCCGTAATATTCGCAATGATATCCTTTGCCTGCAAGTATTTCATCAAAAGTTGGCATCGTCATTAATCCGTCTTGCCTGAAATCATAAGCCAGATCATTGGTTTTCATTCCATTGTTTTCAACCGAAGTGCCTGTCAGGATAGACGATCTGGCCGGCACACAAACAGGACAAGGAGAATATGCATTTTTAAACCAGGCACCTTGCCTGGCCAATCGGTCGAGATTTGGAGTTTTGAGTACTTTATTACCAGCAATACTCAACGCATCAAACCTTTGTTGATCGGTCATGATAAACAACAGGTTTGGCTTTCTTTGCGCATTTGCATGGAAAGAAAAAAGCAAGGTTAGAAGTAAACCGGAGCTGGATTTCAAAACCGCTTTATAGGATGTGCTC
This sequence comes from uncultured Tangfeifania sp., assembly GCA_964528535.1. Classification (GTDB taxonomy): domain Bacteria; phylum Bacteroidota; class Bacteroidia; order Bacteroidales; family Prolixibacteraceae; genus CAINVV01. The sequence continues at coordinate 22,479 of CAZGSQ010000033.1, forward strand.
ATTATTTTGTCAACTATTTAATTTGTACTATTTACTTTTTCCTTGAATTATTTACAACTTCCTGTTTCCCAATGTCTGGTATCCTGGAAGTAAATTTCTGATATAGTCCCCTGAGTTCTTCAATTTTAGTTTTATACAATTTGTTCTTAATTTGATTTCTAATTTCCAGCGAATCCGACTTGCGGATGAAAAACTGATCACCAAACGACCTGAAATCGAATTTTCTTTGGGATTCAGTTGGGTCGAGCATGATTCCCAATTTATAATCCTTGGTAATCACCGTTGCCTGCGACCAACTTTCGGATACGAAATATTCCCTGTTCATCTTCTTCCCCTTGGTGAGTGTCTCTGCAAGTGATTTTCCCTGAAGAGGATATTTCAATGAGGGAGTCTTTAATCCGAGCAAATCAATCAATGTAGGATAGATATCCACCAAACTTACCAGTTCGGCCGTACGTTTGCCTTTTTGTTTGTTCCCGGGATACCTTATGATTAAAGGAATATTTAAGATGTCCTCGTAAACATTCTGTCCGGCCGCGGCTTTTTCGACCATCCCATGATTTCCTACAAAATCGCCATGGTCTGAAGTGTAAATCACGATGGTTTCTTCGGCTATTCCATTCTCATCCAATGCCCTGAGTATTTCGCCTACACAATGATCAACTTCACTCACCAGGGCATAATAGGCGCCAACATGATTGCGCCATAGTTGCTCATCCTGATAGGCTTTGTCAACATTCCAAACTTTATTGCCACCATTCCGGATCGATTGCATCATGGGTGGGATATTCTCTCTGGGCTCGTAAAGACTGGCAGGTTTCCGGATTGAACTACCATTCATCCGACCTTCACCCCATTTCGAAACATCATAGAGATCCATGTATTTCTTCAAAGGTGTATAAGGCTGATGAGGCCTGTAGAAAGTAGCCCAGCAGAAGAATGGTTGGTCGCTTTTGGACTGGTCTTTGATCATCTGAACCGTCAGCATGGTCGTAAAAGCTTCCATGGTCATGTTGTCAGGCAAGGCCGAAATCCTTGTTCCTAGATCAGCAGTCGCAATCTTTTCTTCTGACAAAGTAGAGCAAGGAGATCCTTTCCCGAATTCGGCCGACCAGTCCTGGGCAAATTCTTTTGCATAACCGTTCTTCTCTACCCATTCAGTATAACTGTTTCCCGGCGTTTCATTGCACAGGTGGCTGCGCTGCACATCCCAACCTGCATCTGCAGCTCCGGTAGTATGGCGTTTCCCAAAGGCAAAGGTCTTGTAATTGTTTTGTTGAAGACAAGTTGCCAAGGATACAACTTCGTTGATGACGCTGGTTTTCTCTCCATTCGAAAGCAAACCCATTGTTCTTGAATAGAGACCTGTCATAAGCGATGACCTGGAAGGTGCACAAATTCCGGTGGTGCAATAGGCCCTGTCGAATACCACCGATTGCTTTGCCAGTTTATCCAGATTGGGCGTCAATACATCAGGATGTCCTTCAAAACCCATCACCTTTTTGTTGTGCTGATCGGCGAAGAGGATGAGGACATTTGGCCTTTTCTTAAGAGCAATCGAATGATTATTTCCTGCAACTGAAGATCCGGCATTTACAGATAGTACCGCCAAGCTTGTAGCTAAAATTTCGATTGAATAGCGTTTTTTCATAAAGAGACAAATTTTTGGTTCATCGTTACCTGATAAAGTGTAGCGGTACAAACTATGTCGAATCCCAATCCGCCAGCCGGCAGAATCAATGTGCAGAAATCTGTACAACGAATTTCACTTCTTAATGGAATCAATATCAGATCCATCAATCATTCCTGGTTTAGCACTATTTTCCCGAAACCCGGAGATAAAATTGTTATTGGTAAGTTCTATGGAGCCGCCGGTCGCGTGTAGTTTCGCATATACGTTATCCCCTATAGCCTCACCTGGCATTTTCTGTGCGAAGTAGGAAGAGTACACATGCACTTTTCCACCTCTGTTGTCTATGCCAGGTGCACCGGACTTTTGAAAGTTTGCCTGCTGAAAACGTACAGTGCCGCTATTGATGATCGCCCCTATGACAGGGCTGCCCCAAAACGCGCTGTTGTAAAGAATAAGTTGTGCATCAGTGTGAACTTTGGGGGTATTGGCTTCGCCTCCCATAAGCACATACGATCTGACTGGCTCTGCTGTCCGTGTACAAACCAATTCGGAGTTGATCGCGATCAATTTGGTGTCTTTGCCTGCATCCTCCACAAATAAAGAATACGAGCATCCGTCTGAGCCATGACCTATCACCGTCATTTTACCGGGATTTTTACCGGTTATTGCATCTTTAAGGAAATGTAACCCGTAGAATGATCCGTACACGAAATTATTGAAAATCGTCTGGTTTTTTATGTCGGCGAACTTAAGCGCACTGCAATTTGATTGTAAGAAACGTGTCAAAGAAATTTTCGGATATCCCTGCCCGCCTAAGGGAAGTCTTGAACCGTAATGCGGATTGAGCTGCATATTCCGGATAAATCCTCCTTCAGCACCTCCGCCGACCCAGATCCCTGCTCTTGCAAGTACGCCGGCAAAATAATCAACATAGTGTCCGCTGGTGTTGTAGGATGCGAGGTCTATTCCTTTATCTCCAACCTCAGTCACATTAACAATGTATACGTTCGGCCCTTGGCCCTGTATCAGGAACGGAGTCGTTCTGGGATTCTGATCGCTAAAACCATCTGTTGCGATATTAAATTGCGCGATGGTGATTCCTCTGATACCGGCACCTGCCTCGAGTTGTATCAACGAAGGACCTTTTTCACCCGCAGCACCGCCTGAATAAGTTGTCAATATGCCTGTACCTCCACTTTGCGTATGGTGTTGTACATCCCATGTTCCTCTCAACTCAACTCCCGATGGAACTTTTACAGGATTGTTTACCAAATACCTTCCACCCGGCAGATAGAGAGTCCCGCCGCCGGCAGTCTTAACTGCGTTAAGCTCCTTCTGCAATTTAGCTGATACATCTTCTGTTGGCTGGTCGTTGTTGGAGCCTGATGCTCTGGGCAGATCGGCTTTCAAAACTATGTTTGACGCCGGTCTCGGGTGTACTCGAATGTTAGTTATTAAATTTTTAGGTATCGGATCAAACAGATATTTTTTACCGCTATAAATCTCAATTTTGGCGGCTTTGCTGTTATTTTTGATTTCCAATTTGTGTTTATAACCCGAGTTCACAGATTTGAGCGTATTCACATCACTACCCAGATATACATGACCGTCAGGTTTTTTAAAATCGCACTGAGTAAGCAGTGTATTGCCATTGTTTATTCTAAGCGCGTATGCGCCGTATTGGCTGAAGGTACAGCTTTCAAAGGATATAACTCCGTCACTTCCATCGCTTACGATAGGTCCGGCAAAATCTACCCCGTTGAATTGAACGGAAGTTTTGAAATCGTTAAAGAAATAGACGGCATTGCCATCTTTCCCGGCTCCGAACGTAGAATTTGATACCAGCAAACCGTATGGGTTGACCGACTGAACATACAAACCGGTTCCACAATTTTTGATGTGATTTTCGTAAAACTGTGCGTTTGGCGTATCGGAGTACCCGGGTTCCTTGCCAACCCATATACCCGTCTTATAACCGGAGACATACAGATAAGAGATGTATTCCCAATCGGAGCGGTGCATATTGAATCCTGTACCGTTTGCGCTCGTATATTCGGTAACCTTAGCAAGGGAGGGGGAACCAGGAAGACCTGAATTTGCCCAATATTTAGGGTCTATTTTGACATGTTCAATTCGTCCGATGTCGGTGCACACATGGATTTCGATTCCAGTATGGAGGGCTGTCATGTAACTATTTAAAACATAATGCAGTTCGCTTGGAGCAGAATAAAAACCGTTGTATGCGTTGACAAGTGTTACGTTTTCAATCGTCACACAGTCGCTACCAGGCTGAATTAGAGTCCATGGATATGGTTTTATGTCGTTGATATCCTGTTCTGGATACCAAATTGACATGTTCGTCACACCTGTTCCCGAATTCATATCTATAAATCTGTCGGCAATGCTGGTATAGGTAGTGCGAAGTGCATTGCCGGCCTGGGCGTCGTTCCACCAACTTTCAACAGTTCCGTTGCAATTGGGTGCGTTTTTGCCAACGCGCACTTCAAGTATGGTTCCAAGAACTTTTCCATTGTTTAAATCAGGATCGGCCCAGTCGCCACGGAGCTGCACACTCGTTGGTAGATTCAGAACATATTGGAAATTAAAGTCCTTCTTTGTTTGCTCAGCGCCCTGACGCACTCTAACATTCCTGGTGGCGGTTTGCGTACTGCGGAATTCATAGTTACCCACCGGGACATACACTACCCCGCCGCCATTGTGATAGGCTGAATCAATAGCAGCCTGGAAAGCAGGTCTGTTGTCAAACCCTGGCACGGCTTTCGCGCCAAATCTCGGATCAGTCACCACAAAGTCAGATACTACCCAATCTTTGGTAGGATAAACAGTTTTGATACTTTGTTGGTTCGCTCGCTGTTGATTTACCCCCGCTTGCGCATTGGCCATGGTAGCAATAAACATGGCAATAATACCAATCAGGGCTATTTTACACAACTCTGTAACAATTCCTGTACTTCCGAAATACACCCTACTGGTATGGTTTTTCAAATTTACCACGCTTTTAAAATGGTCTCTGGTACTCATAACGCGTTTAAAATTACGGTGCTACTGCAAAACATTATTTATTTGTTTTTACTTCCTCATGGAATCCGCCAACAGACGGAATGGTGTAGTCAATAGCCACGATGAAGTTATTCATTTCGTCAGGTGATTTACGATCATGGCTATTTCACTGGTGGAACAGCATTCTTGCCCCACTCCTTGTTCGGTTTGCTGCCCATGGTCAGCTCCAGGGTTCCGCCGGCCATCAGTTCCTTGTGCGTAAAGAAGGGTGAGTCAATCTCCTTGCCATTGAAAAGGGCTTTCTGAATGTACTTGTTCTCTTTGTTTGCACCTTTGGCGAGGACCGTAAACTGTTTCTTACCAGGAAGTTGAACTATTGATTTTTCGAACAATGGACTGCCAATGGCATAAACAGGCAAGCCGGGTGTAACTGGATAGAATCCCAAAGCTGAGAAGACCACAAATGCCGACATGCCACCTCCGTCTTCATCTCCAGGAATACCAAAAATATTGTCCTTGAACCATACATCCAGCAGGAAGCGAATGCGTTTCTGCGTTTTCCAGGGTGCTCCAAAATAGTTGTAGAGATAAGGAATATGGAGGGATGGTTCGTTGCCCATGATGAACTGGCCCACTTGTCCGGTGGCATCCGGAGCATCGTTCAGATACTTGTATTTCGGGACATCCAGAGGTTCCCTGAAAAGCTGGTCCAGGCGCTCTTCCGCACTCTTTTTCCCACCAAGCAGTGCGATCAGTCCATCCACATCCTGTTGCACCTGCCAGGCATAAGTCCAGCCATTGTTCTCGTCGTAATAATCGCGGAAACCGGGACAGCCATCCAGTTTGGGGTTGATCATGATCCAGTTTCCCTTCGCGTCTTTGGGCATAAAGAGCCTCATTTCGGGATGCCAGAGATTCTTGTAATTGTTGGCAGCGACAGAGAATTTTTTAAAATCTTCCTGGTTTCCCAACTCTTTGGCCAATTGGGCAAAGCTCCAGGCATCGAAACTCATCCCGAGTGTCACTGCCACCGACTGACGCTTCTCAAAGCTGTCGACCATCGGCTCTGTCTCCTTTTCGCCTGGACGAAGGGCAGGCAAGAACCCCTTTTCATGGTAATAATCGTCAAGTTTTACTTTCGGGGTACCTTGTCGCCAGGGCAGCATGGTCGCTTGTGTAAGGTTCTTACGAATCCCTTCGTAGGCTTTTTTCAAGTCAAAACCGGCTATCTCTTTCCGGTAGGCATCGATAAAAAGAGAGGCCGAGTGAAAGCAGTTCATGCACATGTGGTTACCTAGTGTTTCGGGAAAGGTAGGCATCCATCCGCTCTGCTCGTACATCTGCACATAGGAGTTGAGGATGTCACTCTCCATGGCAGGATTCAGAATGGTGTTGAGCGGGTGCTTGGCCAGGTAGGTATCCCAGATCCAGTCGTCCACAAAAAACGGGCGGTTGCTCTGGTGAACTTTCCCATCGTATCCGCTGTAATACTGACCATCTTCGTTGATATCGATCATTCTTTCGTAGGTGCGGTACAAGGAAGTGTAAAATGATCTTTTCTGTGCTTCGGTGCCACCTGTTACTTCAATCTGGTTGATCACCTTGTCCCAGGCTTTTTTACCATTGGCAACAGTGCTTTCAAAACTGGCATTGGCTACCTCGGCCTTGAAATTCTTCTTTGCCTGATCGATACCGATGTAGGAGATCGCATATTTAACCAAGATTGTTTTTGGGGAATTCCCTGTTAGGGTAATTGACAGGCGTCCTTTCGAAGGATTTATCTGTAGATCTGTCAGTGGTTTCCCATCCGGATCGGTCACTTCGCCATAACAAAAAGCCGACATCGTACGCGTTGCGGGGGTAATTCCCCTGGTGGTGTAGGAGTATTTTTCTACCATCGAAAAGGCATTTCCTCCCAGGGATTCGCTTTTCATGGCATTGGTGCCTTCTATCAGGATGTTTTTCTTCGCCGAAGCGGGAAAGTCGATCTTGTAAATGGCGCATTTTTTTGCCGGAGCAAAACTCACAGTAATCTCATCATCGACCAGATAGGTCGAGTAATGCCATGGGCGAACAACTTCCAGATCGTGGTCGATGGTCATCTTTCTTTTCCAGGATTCCTGAGTAATCTCTCCAAGCGAAACCTTCATCTTCAGAATTCCGGCTGTCCGGTGTGACTCCACCTGAAATGGCCAGGCAGTTACCTGATCGGCGATGTAATCAGCCTTGATAGGAAACATCCGGACCATCTGGTTGGGAAGGCTGAAGGTCGGGAAAGTGGGGACCAGCAACTGGGATACATTGCCAATGGTCGGATCAACATATTTCGTATAGTCTTCCTGACCGGACGCAGTGACAACTAAAAAAATTGATAAGGCCATTGCCAAAAGGATGTTTAGGAGATTTTGCATTGTATTTGGATATTAATATTTAATAAGCTTCTGGAAATAATTTTTCGTATCATTCCCGGCATAAATGTTCAATAGATAAATCCCATCTGAATAGTTTGTGAGGTCAATTGTATCAATAGCCTTGACCTGCTTTCTTTTGATCAACAGATTGCCCGAAGAATCATAGACGAGCAACTGAAAATCACCTGTTGCATTTATTTTCAGGTTAAACTGACCATTCGAAGGATTTGGATATACCGCAACCTTTTGATCATACGGTTCCGGCGATTGTATGGCAGTTGGCATATCCTGTCCCTCTTCTATCAGGAAGTCGTCGAAATAAGCTGAATAAGAACCGGCACCGGAATGATCATAGGCTATGACAATTCCTGTAATGGTATCGCCCAAAAGGGTTCCGTTTCCAAATTGACAGGAAAACTGTTCCCAGCCTGCTCCGGTGGTCCCATGTCCCGCTGCAGGGCTCATGCTGTTGCCATTTTGATCTCTGTACCCATTGTCGCGGAGGTTTCTGCCGTTTTTGGTCATCAAATCAACAAACAAATAGCGACCCGGTTCATTCTCGGTTTTCTTCCAGAAGGAGAGTTTCATTTTTGGTTTGACTGCTATTTTCAGCGCCGCAGTTTTGTAAACATAGGTTGCCGCCACATTGCTGCTGATGCTGCCTGAAACTTTGACAGAATAGAGGCCGCTTTTGGCATTGGTTGGTTGGATGTCACAAACCGGATTCACTACATTTGAATTTGAAACCTCAGCAGGAAAATAAAAACAGGGGTCTAGGTTGAATGTCCCAGTGTTTTGAGCCACTCCATTTACATAGTTGTAGGCAGTGGTCCGTTTTTCAAAACTATTGCGGTAGAAGACCGGACCGTTGGAATAGGGAACAGGTACTGTGGCTGTGGCAGGTCTGGTTCCTTTCAGCATTTCAATGGCAGCACCCGCAACACGGAGTTGTAAGTCGGATGAGCACCAAATACCATCGGCACTTGTCGTGAGGAAATATTGGTCTGTTGGGATCATGCTCCAGTCTGTGGCAGCTTTCATGATGGCGGTTCCTTCATCATACTCATCGAACATGGCAAAGTACATAGAATTGACCCCCAGGCTTTTGATGTTCCGGGCCTGGCGCCACATCAATTCTCCCGCATTTCGGGGCGCATCATTCGGACTGCCAGGATTCCACTGCGACCACGCGAATCCCGGAAAGATAACCGGCAAATATTTAATGTTTCTGGAGTCGCAGTAGGCTTTGTCTGCCATTTGGGTACTAACCTGATTGTCTGCACCTGCATTGTCTTTAAAACGGCCCGGCATCCAGGGCGATATCATGTCAAATTTCACATATACATTTTCAAAACTTTCCTGATTGGCCGGAAGCGGCTGTGTTGGGCCTTTCGCATCCCTGTTATTCGTTCTCCAATAGGTCGGCGTACCACCAATGACATAACATCCCCTTGACTTGAGAAAATCGATTAAGGCAATGGTTTCGGCTGCCGTTCCTGGATGATTGTCGGTAAAACCCGGACCCCAGACTTCTACGACAGGCTTGTTCCCAACTTTGGCATAGGCCGGCGATGCGGTTAACTGATTGTTTTGTTCCACATTGTACACCCAGTCGAATTTGATGACATCAGCCCAGGTGGCTTCCATGCCGCTCGAAGAGATGTCGTAGCAAATGTAAAAGATACGACCGGTGGCTTCTGCCGCCTGCTTAATTTTGAGCGAGGCTGAATTGGGTGAACTGATGATGGCACCTCCCACGTTTCCTATGAATCTCTGCACGGCTACTCCATCGATGCCATACTCCTTCATCCATTGAAAATGCTTGTCGATTACCGTTTTGTTGGCTGATGTAAACAGTTTGGAGAATGTACCATTGCCTAAATTGGCCAATGCGGTTTGAACCAGATCCGTTTCGTCATATTCCGTAACATCAGGATAGATTTCAACATGGGTTTTGTTGGCAGCCGGAGGTGTATTTCCGCTCCAATGAACCCAGCCTGAAGTCGAATTGCCTGTTGCAAACCAGACCTGATAACCGGCAACAGATTTTCCTGTAAACTCTGAGTATGAACTGGCAGAAACAAACGGAACTGGCTCCTTTATGGGATCTAATGTCCCAATGGCAATCGCTATTTCTTTAATATAGTTGTCCCCACTTCCACTGATACGAAAATCGCACTTGTTGTTTTGGGCATTTCGGAAAGATGCATTGGGAATGGCTACCGTAACGGTAATCCAGCTATTGGTACCCGTCTTGGGAAAAGAGGAAGCCTTGTAATTGTTCCCGTCGCTGGCATTGTATTGCAAACTAATGCTGCTGGTTCCTTCATCAAAAAAAGTGATGTAAAAGATCAGATTGTTTTGGGTTGAGGGAATGGTTGCATCATCGGCATTGAAATAGGCATATTTTTTATCCGGTATTTGGCGGCATTGAACCCCATCTTTGGTCGTTTGAATGGTGTATGGCTCATTCATTGGATCTGTTACTGTGAAATGAATCAGCTTATTAGATACAGCAGGGTCTGACAGCACAATGGATGCTACAGGGGTTGCTGCATTTAATACCTTGATCAAGCATAAAAATACTACCAGTAAACAAGCCTTTTTCTTCATAGTTTAATTAATTCCAATGTTGATATACCAGTAGGTGTATTGTGCCAACCTTGATGTCCGCACATGACGATTCCTTTGTAAGTAGGGTATCGGAATCCGGACTTTTCGTTTTTCTTTCCGAAAAAAGATAAGGAAAGGATGCGAAGTAAGAGGATTAATGGCAAAACCCTTTTCATTATGTATTTAGTTTACAATTACTGGGTAAAGCTGAAGGAAGTCTTTTCGATATATTTGAAAGAAAGGAATCTAAGAAATAAAATATCCCGCTGACTGATAGGTTCAGCGGGATATTTTAATTAAACATCAATGGTTACGGCACGACGACTTTTACAATCGGCGAATAGTTGTATCTGCGACTTAGAGCGTTTACATCAGCCCCTACACGCACATAATAGGTATAACCTGATTTGACAGGAAGAGGGCCCATGGTATAGGTTATCGCATCGCTGGTAGGAGGCAGTTTAAGATTTGCCAATTCTGCCGCCCAGGTCCTGTTGATGGATTTTCTCAGGTTATTGTATTCAGCTATGTTGATATAGTTTGAGTTTCCGCAAAAGGTAGTCAGGCTTAAGAAAGGCTTTACCTCATAAAGATTCGGAAGTGCAACAGTACCTTTCTGAAGTAGAGGCGCCCTCACTGTGCAGGTAAGGGTCAAACCTGTCCCAACCAGTACTGTAGTCAAATCCGTAACCTGAAGATAGGGTGTGACGGTGAAATCTTGTTGTTTCTCGTTGTCCAGGACTACCCCCTTTACAGTATCAACAGGCCAAAAAGGTCCATCATAGGGAAGCATGTCATAAGTTCCTGAAAACAGCTT